>JAOZTS010000019.1 GCA_029939035.1 Candidatus Altimarinota bacterium
ACCTTTTTATAAAGAACTCTAGAAAGTTTATCTACTCCACGTTTTGTTCGTCCAAACACTAATACCTTTCGGAATTCATCTTTTTCCAACAAATCTTTAAGAACTGTTATACGATTTTGATCTTTCCCAATCCTAACAACATCCTGCTCAACATTTGCAGCCGTTTCCCGAACCTGAACAGAAACTTTGATTGGATCAACCAAAAAAGTTCGAATCAACTCTTCGATTTGCTTTGAAACAGTCGCAGAAAAGAAAAGTGTATGTCGTTTCACAGGGAGTTGTTCCAGTATAAATCTAATATCTTTGATAAATCCCATATCCAACATACGATCCGCTTCATCAATAATCACATTTTGAAATTGATCTAAGTGAATAAGACGACGCTTTTGAAGATCCATAAGCCTTCCTGGCGTACCAATAATAAATCTATATCTCTTTTTAAGCTTTTTAATCTGTAATCCCATACTGGTTCCTCCAATACAAAGAACCGAACCAATTCCTAGATCTCTAGCAAAAATCCTAAACTCTTCTTCTATTTGAAAAGCCAATTCACGAGTTGGAGCCATAATCAGTACTTTTTGACCATTATCCTTCAAAACTTTGTGAAGCATAGGAATCAAAAACGCTGCCGTTTTACCAGTACCTGTATTAGCAATACCAACCACATCTCTGTTCTTTAAAACTTCCGGAATAGCCTGATCCTGGATAGGAGTTGGAGTTTTATACCCTTTCGCTGCAATATTACGTTTTATTCGGTCATCGATATAGAAATCGCTGAAAGTGTGCTTAGGCACATACTGTTCACGTTTTTCAACTTGCACAGCCTTATTCACAAATTTTCTCTCATCAATACCCTTCTCTTTCTTTGAGAATTTTTTCCTATTCCTAAAATGTGACGGTCTTCTTCCACCGCCAAATGATCTTCGTCCCATGGCTTGAAAAATTAATTAGAGCACAACATTACAATAAAAATTTGCAAAAGTCAATAGACTAAACCTTCTTCACGAATTCCACCCTCAGCACGATCGCAGATCCTTCCAGCTTGCAATCAATCTCTTCATCATTATCAGTCAATTTTATGCCAGAAGCCTTCGTACCGCGCTTAAAAGTCTTCGAAGATCCACGCAAAGTCAGATCCTTTATCAGCACAACATCATCTCCATCCTTCAAAACAGCTCCATTACTATCCTTCACTACCAAATCCGAAGAACTTTCTTCCATACCATGTTTTCCATCTGTACAATCGCACTCCTCCATCATCTCGTACTGATTCGAACACCCCTCAGTTTCACAAATCCCAATTTCCTCCAAAACTCCCCCACAACCACCTTTACAAACATAATGTGTCATAAGTTTTCATTAAAAATTACTTCCAAAGTTCCCGTCCCTCCCCTATCAAACCGCCCCTCATAAACTCGATTCACAAAATTTTTCCCGGAGAGATATTTCTTCAAAAACGGCTTAATAACAGGCATCCCTTTCGCAGAATGCAAACCCTTTCCGGTAATAAAAAGTACTTTCCGAAGACCACGATCCCTACATTCATCAATAAACTCATCTGCCAACTCCCTCATCATATCCGAAGTCATCGCACCCCTCCCATGAAAATCAAACTCTGCCTGAGGCTTGCTCAAATTATCATATTTATTAACCTTCTTTTTACGATCTTTTTTTCTAAGCTTTCCCATAAATCATTTAGCCTTAAATCTTTTTAATCTTAGCGCATTCAAAACTACACTAACAGAAGAAAACGCCATCGCCACCGCAGAAAACATTGGATTCAGTAAACCAAGTGCCGCCACAGGAATCCCAACAGAATTATAAATAAACGCCCAAAACAAATTCTGCTTTATATTTCGCAAAGTCGCATGTGAAAGCTCGATAGCCTCAACCGCCTTCATCAAATCACCCTTCACAAGAACAATATCACCCGACTCAATAGCAATATCTGTTCCAGTTCCCATAGCAATCCCAACATCTGCAGTTGCAAGAGCGGGAGCATCATTGATTCCATCACCCACCATCGCAACAAATTCACCTTTCTCTTTCAACTCCTTTATCTTTTCCACCTTGCCGGCAGGTGTAACTTTTGCAAAAACCTCATAAATACAAACTTCCTTTGCAATTGAATTCGCAACTTTTTCATTATCTCCAGTCATCATCACGGTTTTGATCCCTGCTTTATGCAATAGCTCTATCGCCTTCTTTGAACTCGGTTTTTCTTTGTCCTGCAAAGCTAATATTCCCCTTTGTTTTCCATCAATTGCAAAAAACAAAACAGTCTTTCCGTCTTCAGACAATTTTTCAGATTTTTCATCCAACTCTGCACATCTCATCACTTTTTTTGATTCCAAAAACTCCTTATTCCCTATGACAACTTCACTTCCACCCACAACTCCAAATATTCCCTTTCCAGTCACAGCTTCAACATTCTTCGCATCAAGCAATTTAAAATTCTTTTTCTCGGAGTAATCAACGACAGCCTTTGCCAAGGGATGCTCTGATTTGTATTCCAAAGAAGCAATATATTGAGCAAGCTTTTCCTCGTACTTGTCCTTTTCAACTGGAGAAGTTCCATCCAAAATAAATCCATCCGCAGCCTTCTCAGGTACCTCGTAAACGACAAAATCTGTAACTTTTGGCTTCGCCTCAGTAATTGTTCCAGTCTTATCAAAACAAATAGTAGTAATCTTTTTGATTTTCTCCAAACTATCAGCCTTTTTCACAAGAATTCCCATACTTGCACCCTTCCCGGATCCAACCACAATAGAAATCGGCGTCGCAAGCCCAAGAGCGCACGGACAAGCGATAATAAGCACGGAGACAGTATAAATAATTGCACGCGAAGGTTCCAATCCCATTCCAAAATACCAACCACTAAAGGTAACAATCGCTATCAACAAAACACCCCAAACAAAATAATTCGCAACCTTATCCACCAACTTTTGTATAGGCGCCTTGCTCATCTGCGCTTGCTCCACAAGCTTCACAATCTGCGCTAGCATCGTTTCTTTACCAACATTCTCAGCTTTCATCGTAAATGACGTATTTCCATTCACAGTAGCTCCAATGACCTTGTCATTACCCTTTTTATCAACAGGGATACTCTCTCCAGTCACCATAGATTCATCAATAACAGCCTGTCCCTCAACAATCACACCATCAACAGGAATCTTTTCACCCGGTTTCACCATCAATTCATCACCTTTCTGAACTTGATCAATAGGAACATCTTCTGTTTTATTTTGACCAACAATTTTATGAGCAACCTTCGCTGACAATTCCAACAATTCCTTGATTGCCTCTCCAGCACTTCCCTTCGCTTTCGCTTCCAGATACCGACCAAACATAATAAAAGTCGAGATAATCGCAGCATCCATAAAATATTCTTCATGAGGGGGCTCTGTAAAAAGAACAACATAACTCGAATAAATAAACGCCGCACTCACACCTAGAGAAACCAAAGTATCCATATTTGGACGTCCTTTGAGAATAAATGAGGGAATACCACGAACAAAAAAATCACGGTCAGTATAAAGAAGAATCACTGCTGTAATTATCAACATCAGCATTCCCTCGTTAGGAAGATCAATTGCAAAAGACATAACAAGTAAAAGAATGCTAAGCACAGCACCAAATATCACTTTATAGAGTTTGCTTTTGATCTCCTTTCTACTTTCCACCTGCGCATGATCGGCGTGATCCATATCAGCATGATCCATGCCCCCATGCTTCATCTCCTTACCCTTATCCTCTTCCACCAAAAAAGCGGTATAACCAGAATCTTTTATTCTTTTTATAATATCATCCGGCTTAACAACATCCGAATCATAGGAAACCTGCGCCTTTTCTGCCGCAAAATTTACAGAAATCTCGTGAACTCCTTTCATTTCACCAACATCTTTTTCGATATTGGACACACAAGAAGCACAATCCATATCTGGAACGTGAAACATCTTTGATTCATGCATAATTTATCGGTTAAAAAAACGAATATAAAAATATTACTACAATTGATCCTCTACAGATACGGAATATTTATCAAACATCATCTCCTTCAAAACTTCATGATACTGTTCCCCCATTTCCTCAGCAATCGACCTGGCAAAAAACTTGGACAAAAATCCATTCCCATGTCCCTCCATAATCTCTCCTATACATTCTCCGCATGGATGCCGCCCCTCAACAACATCTTCCAAGCAATTACATGTTGCTCCTTCCCCATGACCAGGAGTTTTCTCGATACAATACGTACAAGGAGTCTCTAAACAACACGCATAATCTCCATCATGAATCATTTCACTAATCATATCATCCTTCATTTCAATAAAATCTTCTCTCATTTCATCCATATTTCCAGCATAAGTTCCAAAAGAAAAGAAGTACATTTCCCCAAATAAAATAACTAAAACAGCTACGAAAGCTATAATTATAAATTTGTTTTTCATAATTCTTTAAATTAAATACTAATAAATTGTGAATAATCTCCATCAATTAATTGATAAATTATCCACGGTTCCAATTTAGGACCAGGCATTCCGGGAGATCCAGATGGCATTTCAGGCAAGGCAATGCCATCAATTGCAGGTAACTCCTCCAAAAGCTTATCAATCGCCTCAACAGGAACGTGTCCCTCTACAAAATAATCTCCAAAAATCGCTGTATGACAACTCAGCATTTCCTCCGGAATATCGTATTTCTCCTTTATAGAATCCATGTCCTCCTCAATCACAATATCGACATCAAATCCCTGCTCGCGCAAATAAGTACTATGCTGCACACAACACCCACAATTCGGAGATTTATAAACAATAACTTTCCCTCTACTTTCCTGAGTCATAAATCCAAAAAATAAAATAACAAAAATTACCACACCTACCCCCAATAAAATTAAATAATACTTTTTTTTCATAATTAATATTGTTAAAGAGCACTATCAATAATCTGCTCAAAATATTCAAAAGATTGGGCCCCAGAAATAATCTGCCCATTTATAATAAAACCAGGAGTTCCATTAATCCCTACTTTCTGTCCATCAGCCATATCAGCATAAATTTCATCTTTATGTTTATCACTTCCATAACATTCATTAAACTCCGTCATATCTAGACCAATACCCACCGCCAAAGATTCTAATTCCTCTTTTACTGAACCTCCACCAAGAACGCTCTGATTCTCAAAAATAGCATCATGCATATCAAAATAAGCACCCTGATCTCCAGCACACTCAGCCGCTAAAGCCGCAGGATAAGCACCAGCATGAGAACTCAATGGAAAATCTCTATAAATAAACTTCACCTTCCCAGTATCAATATACTTTTCCTTAATCTGATCAAATGTGTCAGTAAAAAACCTCTCACAATAAGGACATTGAAAATCAGAGAACTCCACAACAGTCACAGGTGCATTTACATCACCCAAAAACGCATCATCATCGCTCAAATCACTATCAACCACTACAGGCTGATTCGTCTCTTCTTGCTGCTTTGCTACGTAATCGTCTATCCCTTTTTCAATATCTGATGCCGTAACTCCACCATTACCAAGCTGAAATCCCAAAAATATCAAACTCCCAGAAATCACTATTGAGGAAAATACGATTGCTATAATCAACGTAGATTTACTTTCTTTAGACATAGTAAAAAATTTAATGAATAATTTATAACTTCATCAAATCAATACTATTCAATCTTAATCGTACTACCGATTAAAAAGCCTATGGGGTCTACCTGAACAAAATCGGTTTTCGCAAAACAATTCGCACCCTGAATATCAAGACAAATAATCCAATCTGAACCTACAGCCCTGTCAAACGATTTCGGAACTTCTAAACTAGTTGTATTCGTAATGACAAAACTATCCACATTGTTTTCACTACTAGAACAACAACCAAAATGCGAAACATCATTCTCCATCATATGATGAGACGAAGCATTCACTGTCATCCATGGTACACAAAAGATCACTAGTCCTATGAAAATCGTCGATATGAGTATTGCTAATCTCTTCATGTATTAACTTTTATTTACAATACGTAACACCTCTTCAATTAATTGTTGTTGAGTTTTTGCATTTTTTGTCTGCATCCCCTTTTTGAAACAAGAATTCAAATGATTTTCAAGAATTGTTTTATTAGCAGATCTAATAATCCCATTAACCGCAAGGCTCTGCTGCAAAATATCCATACAGTAGAAATCATCTTCCGCCATTTTTATTACTTTATTCAACATCCCAATAGCCTTTTTGAACTGGCTCAGACTTTTTTGCTTGAATGGTTCCTTCATAATTCATCAATTAAAGACCTACACCCTAGGTCTAGGTTTAGAGTATCGTTCTAGTCACTTTTTAGCAAGACTATTTACTCTTCAACTTCTGTTGAAAATAACACAACCGGCACAATATCAAGCTCCATTCTCACATCAAGCCCCAATTCTTTACTCAAATCAGCATAAACTTTTGCCTGATCCTCAAGTGCAAAATCAGCACCCTCCACCACTTTCAAAGTTCCTGAAAAATCCACAAAATCATCATCAAAATCATTAATATGAATTAAACTTACGGTAGCTTCAGGGAAATGTTCATCCAAAGACGATTCCAGGACATCAGCAGTCAAATATTGAAGTTCGATATTTTCCGAAATACTTTTCAAAGAAGTAAAAAGTGGAAATGAAATATAAATCAAAAGGGCAAACAAAATAGTAGCAACTTTCAAAACAACATTCTTTGCTTTTTGCTCAGCATGATGCGGTGAAAACCCATAAAGCAAAAAGACAATTACACCTATTGCCAATATTGCAAACAAGTTCGTCACAAACAAAAATGCACTTCCGCCTGCTGCTGCAGAATTCGACAACGCCAACTCAATCCCAACAACAGCCAAAGGTGGCATCAAAGCCGCAGCCATCGCAACACCCGCAACACTTTCCGACAATTTCTTGAAATACAGCGACAACATAGCAATCAGTCCTGATGAAATCGCAATCATAAGATCCAAAATATTCGGAGAAGTACGAGCTATAATCTCAGGCGTCTCAATCTTCAACGGAATAATCATCGAAAACACATAAGCGGTAAATACAGCGAAAACTATACTCAAAAACATCATTAAAGCAGACTTCCAAAAAAACCTCGGCTGACCTGTTGTAATTCCAAACGCCAACCCTTTAATCGGTTTTAAAATCGGTGCAATCAGCATTCCCCCAATCACAACAGCCACAGAATTTTGCAACAATCCAAACGTAATAATCATCACAGAAACAACAAGCTGAAGCCAATAAAGAGGCTTATTATCAATTTCATCCAAAATCCCTTCAACCAAAATTGCTTTTTCTTCAATAGATAGCTTCAACAACGCCAGCTTGTCCCAAAAACTATGCTCAGAAACCACTATTTGCTCATGCTCCGTCTCCTCACTCTTCACAGCCTCATCCTTCAGCAACTCTGAGTCGCTTCGTTCCTTTTTAGTCACTTCAATTTTTTCTTCTTCCATCTTGAATTTTTCATAGAATAAACACTGACATTATAAACATCCATTAACATTTTTGAAATATAAGATAAAATAGAGACAAATACTACTAAACATTACTCCCGTGAAAAAATTTAGACAAAACTACGTCATCATTCCATCTGTCACAATATGTGTAACCCTCGTTGGAAGCTTACTCACAAGCCTCGGCGTAAACTGGTACAACAACACACTCATACAACCAGCACTCACACCTCCAAACTTTATCTTCCCAATCGCTTGGCACATTATTTTCATAATGGCAACAATGTCAGCATTGATAGTATGGAACAGTGAAGATTTCGAAAAAAGATGCCTATGGATTTTTAAAAGAAAAACCAAAGATTTTAATCTGATCATCGGATTGTTTGTAGCAAATGCAGCCTTGAATGTAACCTGGGTACTTCTTTTCTTCTCTCTAAAACTAGTTCTTCCGGCATTCATCGAAATGATCGCTCTTGAAGCCACAACTCTGCTACTTATGATCCTAATCTGGAAACATTCAAAAAACGCATCGCTCTTGCTGTTGCCATATTTACTCTGGCTAGGATTCGCAACATTCCTGACATATCAGATCCTAATGCTAAACTAAATGTTAGTTTAGTTTTACTGGTGGATGAGCTTTTACAAACTCCACAACTTCATCCGGCTCATCAAAAATACTAATCATTTCATGATATTTCTTTCCTGCGGAAAATTTATCCAACATTTGATAAATCATATTGTCCTCACTCCAGAATTTCTTCCCCAAAAACACCATCGGGCTCGTATAGCCATAAGTTTCATAGTGATTTTGAGCAACATCAGCAAAAATTTCCTGCACAGTCCCAGCACTTCCCTGAGCATATATAATCCCATACAAAGACGTCGCCAAAAGCACATCCTCACGAATTGAATTAGAAAAATATTTAGCAACATGCTGAGCAAATAGATTTGAAGGTTCATGTCCATAAAACCAAGTAGGTATCGCCATATTTTCAGTTCCCTCTGGATACATCTCAATCACTTTTTTGGCCTGTGTAATGTATCCCGAATCCTTGAACCCGGGAGATTCTTTCAAAATCTCAATAGCTTTCATCAGATCCTCTTCACTCTTTCCTCCAAAATAAGCTCCCATATTCGAAGCCTCCATAACTCCAGGCCCTCCTCCAGACAAAATAAAGAATCCAGCCTCTGCCAATTTCTTTGCAGTAATAGCTACCTTCGTGAAAACCGGATCAGTCCTCAAAATCCCATGTCCTCCCATCACACCAACACACTTCCGACTCGTCATGCCGCTCTCATCAAACCCAATAACTTCCCGCAAAGCATCATCAATCGCATGATCATGAATCCTCTGCGACAAGGCCTCGTTAATATCCGCACTATATCGAAAACCATTAAAATGGGTATAAATTTGCAAATCCGTACTATTATCGTTCTCAGGATCATATCCCTCCATCAACTCTTGCCAAGTATATAGTGTTCTCCGATATGGATTATAAGGAAGCCCCACAATTTTCGGATAAATCACCGCACCCTTCTTCCTCAAAGCAAGCTCAATCTCCTCACTCATATCACATCCCAAAAAAGTTGTATTAGCCAGCTTCACATCCTCCCAATCAATCTTGATTTTATTCAAATCCAAACTCTGAATAGTAAGATTCAACAACGTTCCACCCTCTTTCATAAGAGCTTCCGCCGACTCAACTTCTTTTATTAATTTTTCTTGTGAAGACATATAAATAAGTTAGTAATTCCTATTCATTATCTCCCAATTTCACCATTCCTACAACCTAACAACATTGCACTGTAGCAGATCTCCACTTTTCACGTTATAATAATCGCAACAATTTAACAAACAGTCGCATCAGCGACTCTAACCAAATAAGCCATGAAGAAATTTCTGACAACACTCACACTAATCGCAGTAACAATACTCTTAGCTCCAGCTGTACACGCCAGCGATTGCTTCCGAGACCCAATCTACGACCGAGACTGGAACGCTGAAGTAACAACAGGTGCCTTCATAAGAGACGTAGCATGTATGAAAGGATCTGAAATCATCACAACACTCGCAGTAGGAACAATTGCCCACGTAATCGCTGAAACAGACGGGTGGTACAAAATCGAAACACCAGATGGGCAAATCGGATGGGTAGGACAATGGCTAGTCGAACAAACTTCAAAATCTTTCACAGAAACAGCCGAAGAACCTGAGCCAGAAACAATCTCAGAAGATGTTGTCGAAGAAGACAACGCTCCAATGTACGACATTAACAACCACAAATACGAAGACGCAATTTGGTATGTATACGAAAACAGCATCGTAAATGGATATGAAGACGGTTCATACAAACCTGACAACACTGTAAACAGAGCAGAACTTCTAAAAATCATTGTGGAAGCCGCGTTTAATGATGAATTCGAAGGATACGGAGACAAAAACTGCTTCTCTGACGTCCCAGCAAACGAATGGTATACAAAATATGTTTGCTTCGCCAAAGAAGAAGGAATTGTAGAAGGATACTCAGGAAACATGTTCAAACCAACAAACGAAATCAGCTTTGTAGAAGCACTCAAGATCACTATGGTTGGATTTGATTACGATTTTGCAGAAGAGACACCTTGGTATAAAGACATCGTAGTCCAAGCATCTGAAGGAAACTTCATCCCTCTCGATGTAACTCAGTTCAACCAAAACTTCACTCGTGCACAAATGGCAGATCTTATTACAAGAATTCTAAAATCACGAAAAGGAGAACTCGAAGAATACCTTGGTGATTCAGCAGAAGAAGTAGTTACCTACGAAGATCTAAACTAAAGAGCCAAATTGATATACGAAGACAAGTTAACATCATATTTGGTGATCATTTTCATACTTTCACCATTAGCGATGTAGCTTTCTTCTATAATATCGTGGATATCAGCCGCAACCAGAATACAACCTAAACTCAAGTATTTAGTTCCATTTTCGATCTCTTCTTCAAAAAACGCATAATTGTGAATACCGTAACCAGTACGTGTATCCCCATTATTCTTATACATTCTCAAAAACTCACCAGTTTCCCCAAAAATCGTACGATTTGGCTGAATATTCTTTTCCTTAATCACCCACTCTTCCTCAGGAGTTGGAGTACGAGTTGCACCACTCATTATTGGAAAAACAGTATAAGTCTTGTAATCATCATTCACCAAATATCCAAGAGCATCATCAATATCCACAAGGAAGTAATCCCCCTCTGAAGATTCAAACTTGTCATACCTACTCAAATCCCACGAATCAGCAGAAAACGTACTCAATTCATACAATTTACTCAAATCCCATGAGTCAGCATTGGCAATCCCAAAGCTCACAAAAACGTACAGCAACATGTACAAAAACCCGATTGTTCTAAATATCTTTTTCATGATAGTAATTTTATGTTAAGCGGAGTATTCTACGCAGTTTCTCAAATTTGTCAACCCCTAGGTATGGCAATACAAAAAAACAGCCAAAAAGCCGTATTCTCAGCCAATCTAGATCCAATATAAAACTATTTTAAACCAGGAAGATCTTTGTACCCATCTCCATACTGATATTCATCGTCAATAATGTCTTTTTCCTGCCAATCCTCAATCCAACCTTCAACCGTAAATACCTTGGATCCACCATCGGCAAGCGAACAAATCACCCTATTCAACCCACAATTTATTAACATTTTCTTACAAATAAAACACGGGAAAGCATCTATCGCATCAGCACCTTCGCCCCATTTCTTCCCATAAATATACATATCTCCACCCATCAAACTCGTACCAGCACGAGCCGCATTAATAATCGCATTCTGCTCAGCATGAACACTCCTGCACATCTCATATCTGTGCCCTGAAGGAATTCCAAGTTTCTTTCTCAAACAGAAACCGTGCTCATGAGAGCTTTTCGTACCACGAGGCGCACCACAATATCCAGTCGCAACAACCTGATCATCACGAATAATAACCGCGCCAATCTCTACTTTCGTACAAGTCCCCCGACTAGAAACAGATTTCGCAAGACTCAGATAATATTCATCCTTTGTTGGCCTTGTATATTCCATTTTTTTGTCTCTTATAGAATTATAATAATTTACAAATTTTTCCTTCAATTCCTCTAGTGTACCCTCATTTTCTACCACAATATCAGTCATTTTCATACATTTTCCTACCTGTTGACCATCTTCAGACTCACCTTCTCCCCATTCTCTCTCAATTTTCCTCAAAATCTCATCTCGTTCAGTAGCATCACTTTCCCTGCCTCTTCCCAAAATCCGCTCCACAAGCATTTCTTTTTCAGTATGCACTCCTACAATATTAACCCCCTCTCCATTACGCAATTCATCAATCTCAGCAGGATTTCGAATTCCATCTACAACCCACAATTCATAACCAGAATCACCAATTTTCTCTAACGCTCGCCCCGCAAGTACACCAGCTCCACCTTCAGAACGCATAGAATTCCCAACTTCCATCAATTTCTCCCTTTCCTCCTCAACTCCACGATTCCTAGCCTCCTCCCTCACCATCATCGACAAAGTAATATACTTAAAACCTTCTTTTTCAAGAATTTTCACTATCTCCCCCTTTCCACAGCCCATGGAACCTGTAAGCCCAATAATTATCTTTCCCATATGCTTAATTTATAGCACAAATGCCTTGCATTTTATACTCAAAACCAATATCAATTAAGTACATATATTAATAACCTTTTTATTATGAGAGGATCAGGAACACGATCGCACAACCCTATTGGGGAAAAACGCAGAAAAACCGTGCAAGTAGGCAAAAAAGCACCATCGTTTAGAATGGAAGGCTACCACAAAGGAAAAAAATCACATTACAGTCTGGAAGATTTTGAAGGAGATTGGAAAATTTTGTTTTTCTACCCACTAGATTTCACTTTTGTATGTCCTACAGAATTAGTTGAATTGAGCAAAAAAGCAGAAGCTTTCGAAGACCTAGACGCAAAAATACTAGGAGTAAGTGTTGATAGCGTGTATTCACACGAAGCATGGCTAAAAGACCTGGGAGAATTTAACTATCCACTACTTAGTGACATCACAAAAGAAGTAAGCAGAGATTACAACGTGCTCATCGAAAACCAAGGAATCAGCCTGCGAGGAACATTTATCATAAATCCTGAAGGAATAGTTAAACACATCATGGTAAACGATCTAGACATTGGTCGAAACATAGATGAAACGCTAAGAGTTCTGAAAGCTCTACAAACAGGAGACCTATGCCCGGTTAACTGGACACCAGAAAAGAAAACTCTGGGGAAAGCCTAGCACGCGGCAGCAAAACTAACGCCATTTTATCGAACAACCCATTGATGGATTTTGATCCTCGGATGGAACTTCACCTCGAAGCAAAACTTCGATTGCTTCACTGAGTTCCTCTTTTTCAACACTCTCAGGCTCCTGCCAATTATCATCCAATCGACCGTGATAAGACAATTTCCTTTCACTATTATAGACAAAAATATCAGGAGTGCATTGCGAACCATAAGCTCTCGCAACATCCTGAGATTCATCAATCAAATAAGGAAAATTCATCTCATATTTTTCATGATACTCTTTCATCTTTTCAAGTGAGTCCTCAGGATAATCCGGATGAAAATTTGGATTAATTCCCAAAAATTGAACATTCTTGCCCTTAAACTTCGTCTGCAAAGCAACTAATCTATCCCAAATAGCCTGAACATAAGGACAATGATTGCACATAAACACTACAACCAAAATTTTTGCATCAGAATACTCTGGCAAGCCATGCACCTGATCATCAACTCCTTTCAGAGAAAAATTAGGAGCCTGTACTCCCATCGAAATACTTTTTGATTCTAATAAAGTCATATAAATGAGGTTATTTTTTTGACAGTTCAAATCTTATCACATACCATATCCCTCCTTAAGTTCTATTTTATGAACGAAATTCACGTCGAAGAAAGACTTGGGAGAGGATCAGAAAACAACGTCTATAAAAGAGCAGACGACGATACTGCTATAAAAGCTTTTCATATATTTGGAAGAGAATGGCAAACAATGGACCCAGCACACCTTGAAG
Organism: Candidatus Altimarinota bacterium; assembly: GCA_029939035.1. Classification (GTDB taxonomy): domain Bacteria; phylum Patescibacteriota; class Gracilibacteria; order UBA1369; family LOWO2-01-FULL-3; genus JAACEU01. The sequence goes on from JAOZTS010000019.1 coordinate 13,565, forward strand.
AAGGGAATGATATGTTAGCCAAACATGGCGTAAAAACAATACAAACTACTGTCCACAGAGATGTTTATTTATGTCACCCAGATGGAACTAGAGAATTTCACCACATGGTAATAGAAACTCCTCTGATTTCAGACATTGAGAAAAGAAGAGTTAAATACAAAGATTTATTAGATCCAGAAATTGGACCAGAACTAATACAGGAGATGATGCAAGTAGTACGAGCTGCTGATGCAATCTACAACGACCCAGAAAGCCCAAAAGGACTAGATCCATACGGTGGAGAAATAATAACAGACATCGTAAAAGGACTTTTGCCAGCTCTCATTTTAAAGATAAGCAAAATACTACCAACTTTGCTTAGAAATAAGGTCAGAGATCAATTAGCAAAAGTAGAAGGACAAATGAGAAACTTCGTAAAAACCGAAAATGGACCAATGCTAATAGACTCTGGAATGCATGATTTCTCTGAAGATCAAGGAAAGTACACTCCCTTAACAAAAAACATGCATAATTTAATGTTCGCCTCTTTGATAGAAATGCTGATCGTTGCAAACGAACATATGCCTCCTGAAAAACAAATTCCACAATCCAAAATAGAATCACTCCCCTTCAACGGCACCGATCTTCACAGAAAAACTGCACAAAATCTAATGGCAGTGATGCTTCCACTTTATGAGCAATACGATATGGGAAGTTCTAAAAATCAGACCAGAGCAATTGGTTAGTCACCTCGTGGTGATACAAAACTTCACACGATTTTACTTTATTTCCTAGTGATCTCGGGCATCTATCCGCAGCATTGCTTTTCAAGCTAGCATATTTTTCCTGACTTTTCTTTCCCATAATTTCCTCAATAAATTCACTTTTCCCAAAATACTCAATCGCACTATAAATTTCCCCAGGTAACTTCTCGATCTCTCCATCATGAGAAACATCACCCCTCTCCATACCTTTTAGTCCAGCTTTTAAAATCGCATAAATACAAAGATATGGATTCATCTGAATTTATTGAAAAAATGAAGGTAGAAC
>JAOZTS010000020.1:0-2330 GCA_029939035.1 Candidatus Altimarinota bacterium
ATGGTCGGCAGATGCAGCGAGGAACAGATTATTCGATAGATTATTCAGAAGGCGGAATAACATTTTCAAATAAACATTTTGTCTCTTCAACCAGCCACATAAGGGTTACATTTCAATATTCAGATGAAAACTATAATCAAAATATGTATCTAGCTTCATCAGAAGTAAATGTGACCGATAAATTTGTAATTAACAGTAATTTGATAATCCAGAATGATGATAGAAAAAATCCTCTGCAGGATACATATTCTGAAGTGGAAATCGATGCTTTGGAAGCTGCCGGTGACGAAATTGCTTGGGTGAGTGGAATTGCGGAAGTTGAAGATGGTGAATATGAGATTTCCGAAGATGGTTCTTTTTACTATTATGTTGGCAGTGACAGCACAATAACGGGACATTATAATATTCACTTTGAATTTATAGGTAACGGTGAAGGAGATTATGATTATAATACTGATGGAGGAATCAGCTGTATTTTCAGGAAGATTACAATTTGGTTCGGTTAAAGAGAGTGAGTTCTAGATTTGGAAGTTGTAGTTCAAAGGGAAATATAAATATAGCTCTGAGATTGTTGTTTTCACCTCGAGAAATTTTCAGATATGTTTGTATTCATGAGTTAGCTCATTTGAAGGAAATGAATCATTCGAAGAGATTTTGGGCATTGGTAGAAGAAGCAATGCCAGAATACAAGGGCGCTGAAAAATGGCTAAGAGACAATGGATTTATGCTAGGCTAGAGGTTGTAAAGAATACTCCAATTCCAAGTACGATGCTTGCCGCACCAATTATTATCTTTATATGTCTTGGGTGCATTTTTTTGACTACGAATGTTGCAATTGGTACAGAGATCAGTCCTCCAATTGAGAGTGCGATAATGAGTGGCCAGTTGAAAACTTTTGCTCCTCCAAAAATCATAAAGGCTATTACTCCTGCTATGCTTATTAGTCCTTCGGACAATGTTGTGATTCCGATTGCTTTTTTGCTGTCTACACCCGAGAGGATCTGTCCTCCTGTCAGTACAGGCCCATAACCTCCTCCTGCTATTCCTTTATTGAACGCAGCAACAACTCCGAATGATAGGGTTTTTGCCCAAGAGAATGTGTGTTTTTCCTTTTTATGTTTTATTAATAAGATTAATCCCAAAATGATCATCAATGCAGCAATGTAAATTTTTGTAATGTTCTCTGGAAGATTTACTGCAAGCGCTGCTCCTGCAAAAACACCAATAACTCCAATAATAGAAACGAAGAGCATGATCTTTAGTGATTTCGTTTTTCTTCCAAAGTTTACGTTCTTGTGTTTGTGATGAAAGAATCCACCTGCAATTCCAAAAATTACACTGCAAACAAGAACGGCAGGTATGACTTCTACTGTGGAAAAATCAAGAATGATTAATGTCGGAGTCATCACACTAAATCCCATTCCAAACGAGACGTCGATGAAGGTTAGGATAAATGCAAGTGCGGCAATTAGGATGAGGGATAGGGTCATGGCAAGATTTTAACATATTGCAAAAAAATAGCCTATGTGATAAAAAATATGGGCATTTGAAATTGGGGCGCTTAGCTCAGTTGGTTAGAGCGTCTGGTTTACACCCAGAAGGTCATAAGTTCGACTCTTATAGCGCCCACCATTATCTTCGAAACCTTTAAGAAAGGTTTCGACACTTCCAAAATAAAGGTTTTTGCTCCAACTACCCTTGCGGTGGCTCGCTTTTTATTATCCGTGGGGCCCGCGAGACCCACAGATAAAAAGCTACGCCTTGCTCGGGTAGATTCTCGCAAAGTTTGTGAAGATTTTATTCTATCTCAATCTCAAATCCAGCTAGCAGCGCCAATACTTCTGGTGATGAGAACTTAGCTTTTTTCAGTCTGTTTTGGGTAGGGTCTATGTAGTAATTTCTTGCCCCTTTGAAGTTTGTTTTTTCTAGATTGCAGTTTTGGAATTTGCTGGCTTTGAGGTCTGAATTTGAAAAGTCAGATTCTGAAAGGTTGGAGTCTATGAAGTCAGTTTCTCTGATGACACATTCGGAGAATTTGCTTTTTTTAATTTCCAATCTGCTAAAGCTGCAGAGTTCTATTTTAGAATTTTCAAAAGCTATACTAATAAGTAATGAATTAATAAGAGCAAATGAAATCCCGACGAGCTTGCAGTCTTCAAAGCTAACTCCTTGAAAGCTGCAATTATCTACTTTTAAATTTGAGAGGCTACAGTCCTCGAATTTACAATCAATAAATACTGAGGCAGTAAAATCACATGCAGAGATATCACATTTTTTAAATGTACAATTAGAAAATTTTGGATAGGACAAAACTGAGGAATATACACCAT
>JAOZTS010000020.1:2340-6062 GCA_029939035.1 Candidatus Altimarinota bacterium
TTGTTGAGACAAAGAGAGCCCTTGAAAGTTTTCTTCGCAATATGAGTTTTTTTCCATTCTATCTAAAGATCATATCCTCTCTGGCAACGCCAACTCCTATTGAGGCAATCTTGCATCCGAGGAGTTCTTCGATCTTTTCGACGTAGTTGCGGGCGGCTTCTGGGAGGTCGTTGTAGTTTCGGACTGTGCTGATGTCTTCATCCCAGCCTGGCATTTCTACGTAGTCGACTTCTACCTTTCCAAGTATTTCTAGACTGGAAGGGAAGGAGTCGAGTTGTTTGCCATCGTGTTTGTAACCTGTGGCGATTTTTAGAGATGGGATTCCGCTGAGGACGTCGAGTTTTGTGAGGTTTATTTCAGTGAATCCGTTGAGTTGTGTTGAGTATTTGCCAACAAATGCATCGAACCATCCACATCTTCGTGGTCGGCCTGTTGTTGATCCGTATTCTCCTCCGGTTTCCTGGATTTGTTTTCCAAGTCCGTCAAAAAGTTCAGAAGGGAATGGTCCTTCACCAACTCTTGTTGTGTACGCTTTCATTATTCCGATCACGTTAGTTATTTTTGTAGCTGCAATACCTGTTCCCGATATTACTCCGGCAACTGTTGAGTTTGATGAAGTGACAAATGGGTATGTTCCATGGTCGATGTCGAGCATTGCTCCGTTTGCGCCTTCGATTAGAATCTTTTTTCCATCTTCTAAGGCTTTGTTTAGGAAATATGAGCTCTCGATGATCATTGGTTTGATTCTTTCTGCGATTTCTTTTAATTCAGCTAATTCTGCGTCAGCGTCATGTCCAAAGTGGCTATACATTCTTTTAAACATTTCTAGGTTTGCTCTGTATTTTTTTTCAAAAGTGTCGAAGTCTAATAATTCGTGAACTCTGATTCCATTTCTTCTTACTTTGTCCGTGTAGCATGGTCCAATTCCTCTTTTTGTGGTTCCAACTTTTTCGTCACCTTTCATTTCTTCCTGAATTCCGTCGATGATTTTGTGATATTTGAATAATAGGTGAGTACGGTCTGAAATAAATACGCGTCCGTCTGTTTTTACTCCATGTTCTTTTAGTAAATCGATTTCTTCCATAAGAGTGGGAAGTTCGAGAACTACTCCATTTCCAATTACACAACTACAGTTTTCGTTGAAAATTCCTGATGGAATTAAGTGGAAGATAAATTTTAGTTGTTTAGAAGGATTTTGTGGATCCTTGATGTAAATTGTGTGTCCTGCATTTGCCCCACCTGCTGCACGTGCGATTATTTCGTAATCTTCTGAAATAACATCGATGAGCTTTCCTTTGCCTTCATCGCCCCATTGAGAACCTAATACTGTAACGACTTGGCCGAGAGACTGTGTGTATGAATTCATTTTTGAAAAATTATATGCTTAATTCGAATATATTTGAAAAACTTGGTGATTGCAAATGCTCTACAAATTCATTATTATTAATGTACATTTATACCTTTAATTTAGGGCCTTATGATTTCAAAAGAACAGATTCTTGCACAACTACCTTTTTGCTTAGAATCTACGGATTTTCCAGCACTTGGTGATAAATATGAGGGGAAAGTTAGAGACAATTATACTAAAGACGGTAAACGAATAATCATAGTATCTGATCGTTTGTCAGCTTTTGATAAAATTATTACAAAAATTCCATTCAAAGGTCAGGTTCTAAATCAAATGGCACAGTTTTGGTTTGAAAAAACAAAAGACATAGTTGGGAATCATGTGATCGAATTTCCGGATCCAAATGTTGTGGTTGCAAAAGAGTGCAGAGCATTACCGGTTGAAATGGTTGTTCGTGGCTATTTGACTGGGGTTACGACTACTTCCGTTTGGTATCATTATGAAAAAGGTGGAAGAAATTTCTGTGGAAATGATCTTCCTGATGATATGAAAAAAGATCAGAAATTTGATGAACCAATTCTTACTCCTTCAACAAAAGCAGAGAAATTTGGTCATGACGAATCTGTTTCTAAAGAAGAAGTGTTAAAACGAACTGACATTACAGAAGAACAATTTGATTATATGGCGGATGTTGCAATGAAACTTTACAAAAGGGGAGTGGAGGTTGCAGGGAAGCAGGGGATTATCCTTGTAGATACGAAATATGAATTTGGAATGGATGATAAGGGCGATATAGTGTTGATTGATGAGATACACACGCCGGATTCTTCACGTTTCTGGTATGCAGATGAATATGAAAAGAGGTTTGAAAATCGTGAGACCCAGAAGAAAATTGATAAAGAGTATTTGAGAGAATGGTTAGCGGAAAAAGGATTCCTTGGTGAAGGAGACATTCCTGAGGTTCCAGATGATATCAAAGCAGAAACTGCTCGTCGTTATATCGAAGCCTATGAATTGATTACTGGTGAGGAATTTCAAGCTTTGCCGGGAAATGTTTATGAAAGAATCGAACAAAATTTAAGTAAATATATAAACCAATAAAATTATGAAAGTAGTATTTATATTAGGATCAAAGTCAGATTTGGAATTCATTGATGGAATGGACAAGGAATTTGCGAAATGGGAAATCCCTGGAAAAGTTGTGGTTGCCTCTGCACACAAAGTTCCAGAGAAAGTTTTGGATATTGTTCAGAAGTACAATGATAGTGATGAGGATATTGTTTACGTGACAGTTGCTGGCCGATCAAATGGTTTGTCTGGTGTTACTGCAGCAAATAGCATTCATCCTGTGATTGCTTTACCACCTCACAAAACGAAGGAGGATTTTATGGTAAACATCAACAGTTCGTTGCAAATGCCGAGTGATACTCCGGTTATGACAATTATTGATAAACAAAATGTGGTAATGGCTGTTGTGAGGATATTTGCTCTCAATAACTCAGAATTAAAGAGAAAGCTTGTAAGTCATATAAAAGAAATAAAAGCAAAATTTAATAATTAAAATTATGGAAAATAGTTTAATGGCAATTTCGCCACTTGATGGAAGATACGCTAACAAGGTTGATTATTTGTCGCAGTATTTTTCGGAAGCTGCACTTATGCGATATAGAGTTCTCACTGAGGTGGAGTGGTTTATCTTTTTGTTTAATGAATTGAAGGTTAAGGGGAAAAAATCGCTGAAAGCAACTGAGCTACGAATGTTACGAAGTATTTATGAACAGTTTGATGTGGTAAATGCTGAGCGAGTTAAGAAAATAGAAAAAACTACAAATCATGATGTGAAGGCTGTTGAGTATTTTATTAAAGAGGAATTAAAGGATGGTCCATTGGAAAAATATCTGGAATTTATGCATTTTGCTTGTACTAGTGAGGATATTACGAATGTGAGTTATGCGTGTATGATTCGTGATTTTATCGACAGAGAGTTGATTCCTCTTCTTAGCGGATTTGTGCAGGAGATCTATTCATTGGCGGTAAAAAATAAAAAAGTACCAATGATGTCGCGAACACACGGACAAACTGCTTCGCCGACAACTCTTGGAAAGGAAATGATTAACTTTGTGGCTCGGTTGGAAAGAGAAATGGAACACTTGAGCTATATTTCTTGCCTTCCTGCGAAAATAAATGGAGCTGTCGGGAATTTCAACGCTCATGTTGTTGCTTACAGCAATATTGATTGGGAAGATGCGAGTAAGAAGTTCATTCAAAGTCTTGGGCTAAAACCAAATCTTTATACTACTCAAATTGAACCACATGATGGTCTTGCGGAAATTTTTGATTGTGCGAAAAGAGTCAATAATATTGTTTTGGATTG
>JAOZTS010000020.1:6072-14584 GCA_029939035.1 Candidatus Altimarinota bacterium
TTCAATAAAGATATGTGGGCTTATATAAGTTTGGGTTATTTTGGGCAAAAGGTTGTGGCTGGAGAAGTTGGGTCTTCCACAATGCCTCACAAAGTAAATCCAATAGATTTTGAAAATTCAGAAGGAAATTTGGGATTGGCAAATTCATTATTCGAACATTTCTCATCAAAATTACAAGTGTCTAGAATGCAAAGAGATCTCTCTGACTCAACTGTTTTGCGAAATGTGGGATCAGCGTTCTCATACAGTGTTTTGGCTTACAAGAGCACAATGAAGGGTCTGACAAAGTGCAAAGTAAATGAAAAAGTTATTAAAGACGATCTAAAAGATAGATGGGAACTTCTTGCAGAACCTATCCAAGTAGTAATGAGGAAGAATTTGATTGAGGGCTCGTACGAGATGCTAAAGAAATTGACTAGAGGTAAAGGTGGAATCACAAAGGCAGCGATTCAAAAGCTTGTAAAAGGTCTGAAAATTCCATCAGCTGACAAAAAGAAACTTTTGGCATTAACTCCAGAAAAATACGTTGGATTAGCCGAGAAATTGGTCGATATGTATGAGCTAAAAGTAGCAGTTGGTGGTTGTGAAGGAGGATGTGGAAGTTGTACTGGATGTGGGTAGGATTAGTAGCCGGCGATTTGTTTGAGGGTTTTTAGTATATCTATTCCTTTGCTTTTACCAAATCCTAAGGCAATTCTTATTCTAAGGATGTATGCTGGCCCTTTAACTTTTTCTCCATTGGAACATGTGATTTTCAATTTTCTTATTTTGGTTGTGGTTAAATCCAAGGGAGTTTTGTCTTCACCAAGTTGTTGAGCAAGAGCTTCTACGTCAGCACGTATATTTTCAGGATTTTCAAAATATTTTTTGTCCATTATTTCAAATCCAGCTATTTCCAATAGTGCCTTTAATATTTTTTTATGTTTTGATCTTGCTTCTTCTGTTCCTTTTGCCAATTCTAAAGCAATTCCTGCTCTATTAAGATATCTTACTCCTGTTATTTCTTCTCCATTTGAATAAGTGATTTTTGTTTTTCTTGTGTTGTTTGTGCTTAAATCCAAGGGAGTTTTGTCTTCACCAAGTTGTTGAGCAAGTGTTTCCAGATCAGCACGTACATTTTCAGGGTTTTTAAAATATTTTTTGTCCATTATTTCAAATCCAGCTATTTTCAATAGTGTTTTTAATATTTCTTTATGTTTAAATTTTGCTTCTTCTGTTCCTTTTGCCAATTCTAAAGCAACTCCTGCTCTACTTATGTATGTTCTTCCTTTAACTTTTTCTCCATTGGAACATGTGATTTTCAATTTTACAATGTTGCCTGTATTCAGACCCAATGGCATTTTGTTCTTACTAAGTTGTTGAGCAAGTGCTCCCAGGTCAGCACGCATATTGTCCGGATTTTCGAAATACTCTCTGTCCATTTTTTGAGTTTCCTGTGGCTTGCCTGGGGTAGAATCATCTGTATCTTCGAAATACTCCCTGTCAATTTTTTTTATTTCCGATGCAGTGTCAGGTGGAGAGTTATCTGTATTTTCGTCATTATCATTCGGCTGAATTGGATTTTGCAATAATGTTAAAAGTCGCATTTTCCATTTATCGATATTCTCATTCCAAATAAAATTCCTAACCAAAGGATCTTCTTTCAATTTATCTTTTGCCATTTCTATATATTGTTTCTCGTTTTCACATGTGTAAATAACAAATGTTCTGTTTCCTTCCTCATCGCAAATATGAATCATTTTGTTTAGCTGAGGGATTTTGATGTGAACATATGTAGTCTTTCTCATCATATTGTCGGTGATGGTGCCATACGAGAAAGGAGGACATTCGAATAGGTTAATGCCCATTGACGTCAGTACTTCTATTGCAAGGTCTACTCTGTCGTAGATTCTTTTGTCCTCAATCCCGTTTCCGCTTCCTTGGGTGATTTTGTGAGAACTCTTGTTCGGTGGCGTAATTACAATATCTAATTTTTTGAAATAAACACCTTGTTCACCAAATTTATCCTCAATTGCCTGTATTTCTTCAGGAAGACTTTCGGTATCAAAAATATCAGGTCTTATGTTTTTCAATGTTGCATAAATTTGAAGTTTTACACCTTTTCTTTCTTTTTCGACTTTTACTCCTAGGGCTTCAGCTATTTCGGGCAAAGGAAGACGTGGGTTTTCGTCAATAACTTGAGAAATTCTTTGATGAATTTCTCGCATTTGGTCAGTTGTTTCTGCTATGTCTACTTGTTGACGCAGAGAGTTTAATTCTTTCAGTGGATTTTCGAAATTAGTGCTTTCCATTGGTCTTCTTTTAAGTTGGGTATTAGAGCATTTGTTCGGGGAAAAGTCAAATCGGGGTTTTGTGTCGTCCCCAGGGACGGATTTTGAGTTGACGGGAATTTGGGTTTTGCGGAATTCTGCTTAGAATTTGCTATGATTCGTTTTTTGTGTGGTTTTGAGATTATTCCAGGTGGGCGGGGGAAATGGGTGCTCGTGGAGAGTTTTTGGGGTTAGACTTGGCGGTAAAAAAGTGTTCAATATTCTCGGGAGGAAAAGTGTTGTATTGTCGCATTTGCAAGCGGTTTTGGGATTGTTTTTGTTGGGAGGTGTGAGAAAATGTATCTCCTACTTCTTAACCAAAAAACTATGGAAAATTTACACAAAAAATTTGTACAACTTGGCAGGCAAAAATTCAAACTTACAAACGAAATGCTCGCAATTCTTCCGGAAATCTACGAATCTGGGATTTACAAAAAATTCACATATACAATTGTGGAATATGCAGGAAAATATGGCGGAATACCCCGATCAACAGTCGAGAAAAGATTACGAATAGAAAAACATTTGCATGATAAACCGAAATTAAAGGAGGCTATCAAAACCGTTGGATTGAACAAAGTAGCTATGGTGGTGACTTTGGCGACACCGGAAAACGAGGGAGTTCTTGCGGATAAAATTGGAAATATGAGTAAACCTGCGGTTCAAACTTTGTCGAAGGAGCTGAGGCAAAAAAATGCAGAAGGTTTGAGTGGGGAGATGATGTGTGAGGCAAAACCGGAAAAGATAAAACTAGAATTGGACGAAGAAATGACATTTTTGTTCCTGAAATTAAAGAAGAAGTGGGGTGGAAATATGAGTAATAGGGAGGTAATGAGCATGATTTTGGGGAAAGTGGTTGAGACTGAGTTTGCAACAAAGAATCGAAGGACTGAGACAAAATCCGTCCCCGGGGAAAACTCGACAAAAGAGAGAGGTTGTGGCAAAACTGTAAGGTCAAAAGCTGAAACACGATATGTTTCCGTGCATAAGAGACGGGAAACTCTTGGAGATGGGAAATGTTCATATCCAAACTGCAACAAACCGGCGGAAGTTTTTCATCATAGGGACAGATTTTCCAAATCCAAAAGCCATGATTCGATAGTGGTGCTTTGTCGCGATCATCACGAGTTTATGCATAATGGGCTTGTGCAAAGCGAAAAAAAGGATACGAAAAAGTGGAAGTTGGATGTGACTGGGCAGGTTGATGTGCAAGCGGACATTCTTTATAGAAAATATAGGCAGGCGGTGATGCTATGAGGGACCGCTAGGAAGAATTAGAGCGGATGTTTTTTAGCCAGTGTTTTTTTGGGAGTGAACGGTTTTTGATTGGAAAAGTGGGGATGTTTCCGCTAAACTAGGCCTGTTTTTAATATTCAAAATTATGTTCAAGAAAGTAAATCCGAAACAGTCATTTCCAGAAGTGGAAAAAGAAATGCTTAACTATTGGGAAAAGAATAAGATTTTCGAGAAATCAGTAAAAAATAGAGAAGGAAAAGAGAAGTTTGTGTTTTTTGATGGGCCCCCATTTGCAAATGGCCTCCCTCATTATGGTCATATGCTTGCAAATGTTATCAAAGATGCGATTACGAGGTTTTGGAGTATGAAGGGTTATTATGTTCCTCGTAGAAATGGGTGGGATTGCCATGGACTTCCGGTTGAATATGAAATTGAAAAGGAATTAAAACTTAATGGACGTAAGGACGTAGTGGACTATGGAATAGAAAAATTTAATGCAAAATGTAGAGAATCGGTTTTCAGATATACAAAAGAATGGGAGGATACATTGAAACGATTGGCTCGTTGGGTTGATTTTAATGACAATTATGCAACTCTCGATAACACTTATATGGAAACCATCTGGTGGATATTTAAGCAAATTTGGGACAAGAAACTTGTATATACTGGACATAAAGCAATGCATGTTTGTCCTCGTTGCGAAACTCCACTATCAAATTTTGAGGTTTCACAGGGATACAAAGATGTGACTGATCTTTCGGTAACTGTAAAATTTAAACTTAAAGAGGATGCGCTAAAGGCGCTTGATACAAAGGAAAAGGACGTTTATGTTTTAGCTTGGACGACTACTCCTTGGACACTTCCTGGAAATGTTGCTTTGGCTTTTGGGAAAAAGATTGAATATATAATGGTTGCTGGAAAAGATTCAGATGAAAAAGATGGTGTATTTGTTTTGGCGAAAGAATTAGCGGATAAAGTTTTTGGAGAAGGCAATTATGTGGAAATTGAAAAAGTTGACCCAAAAAAACTAGCAGACACTCATTATGAGCCTTTATTTGATTATTTTGATGAACAAGATGAGGGAAAACTTTATGTTATGGACTTAGCAGATTTTGTGACTACTGAGGATGGTACAGGTGTTGTACATATTGCTCCAATGTTTGGTGAGGATGATTATGAATTTGGGAAAGATAAGAATTTGGGACAAATACAGCATGTGAAAATGGATGGAACGTTTACTGAGGAAGTAAAAGGTTTTGCTGGAAAGTTCGTGAAAGGTCAGGATCTAAATATTGCTATTAATTTGCATGAAAAAGGACTTCTGTTTGCAAAACAAAACTATAAGCATAGTTATCCGCATTGTTGGAGATGTGAGACTCCGCTTTTGAATTTTGCTACTCGCTCATTTTTTATAGAGGTGACAAGACTTAAGGAGAAAATGTTAAAGAGTAATAAAGAAATTCATTGGCAACCGGAACATATAAAAGATGGTCGTTTTGGAAAATGGCTAGAGGGTGCTCGAGATTGGGCAATTTCTCGTAATCGATTTTGGGGGTGTGCAATTCCTGTTTGGGAATGTGAATGTGGAGAACAGATATGTATAGGATCCGTTGAGGAATTAAAAGAGAAGGCTGGAAGGCTTCCTGAGCGTGACGGAGAATTGGATTTGCATAAGCCATATATCGACAATGTCACTATTAAATGTGAGACATGTGGTGATGAAATGAAGAGGGTTCAGGATGTTTTTGATTGTTGGTTCGAGAGTGGGGCAATGCCATATGCGCAACTTCATTATCCTTTTGAAAATAAAGAAAAATTCGAAGAGAATTTCCCGGCCAATTTTATTGCTGAGGGATTAGATCAAACTCGAGGGTGGTTCTATACGTTGCATGTTCTTGCGTCAGTTCTATTTGATAAGCCTGCATTCAAGAATGTAGTTGTTAATGGAATTATCTTGGCAGCTGATGGAGAAAAGCTTTCAAAGAGAAAGAAGAACTATCCTGATCCAAATGAACTCTTTGATTCCAAGGGTGTAGACAGTATGAGGTATTTCTTGCTCAGCTCTCCGGCGGCTTTGGCAGATGATGTAAGGTTTTCTGAACAGCATGTTGAGGAAATCGTAAAGAAGTTCACACTTACCTTGTGGAATACGTATAGTTTCTTTGTTACTTATGCGAATATTGATAAATTTGAGCCATCGAAGGATTACAAATCGTTTCAACCATCTCATAAATTAGATAGATGGATACTTTCAGAGTTAAATTCATTAACAAAAACGGTAACTGAGGAAATGGATGGATATAATTTGCCAAAATCTACTCGGCCGGTGCTCGATTTCCTGGAAAATCTTTCAAACTGGTACGTGAGGAGGTCTCGCCGAAGATTCTGGAAGAGTGAGAACGACAAAGACAAAGATCAGGCATATCAAACTCTATATATAGTCTTGGTTGAGTTTGTGAAATTATTAGCGCCGTTCATGCCTTATATTGCAGATGAAATCTATCAGAACTTAACTGGTGAAGAATCAGTGCACTTGGCGGACTGGCCTGTACCAAATGAGATGATTATTGATGGAAAATTGAATGAGGAAATTCATGTTGTACGTACAATTGTTAATCTTGGGCATAGTGTTAGGGCGAAGGCGAGAATCAAAGTGCGACAACCTCTCCAAAAGGTTGGAATTGCGCTTCCAGACGGTCTTCCAAAAGAAGTAATTGATACTCACAAGGAAGTGATAATGGAGGAGCTAAATGTAAAGGAAATTGAATTTATAGCTGAGGCGGGAGATATAGTTGAACAATCCGTTATTCCAAATGCGAAAGTTCTTGGACCAAAATATGGCAAAGATGTTCAATTCATTATCCAAAAAATAAAGGCTGGGGAGTATGAGTTGGGTGATGACAGTATAAAAGTAGGAGAATTTGAGCTTATGGGAGATGAAATCGAAATTGGATTTAAGGGGAAAGAAGGATATGACGTGGAAAGCGTAGAGGGAATTGTTGTAGCGCTAGACACAGAGATTTCAGAGGAGCTAAAGAAGGAGGGGTATGCTCGTGATGTTGTTAGAATGGTGCAGGAATTGCGTAAGGAGGCTGATTATCAAGTTGACGATAGAATCTATGTTTACGTTGAATCTACTGGCGTTGTAGAGGAGGCAGTTACTCAGTTTGCGGATTATATAAGGACTGAAACATTGGCTGATGAACTGCAACAAAGTGGTGATATCGAGTGGGATAAAGAAAAAGAGGTGAAATTTGGAGATATAACAGTTAAGATAGCCGTAAGAAAAGTTTAACCAAATGTCCTATGGGTTTTATACTAAGTCCGATTGTAAATATCGCAATTAATGGGGGAGTACTGTATCTACTCACTTATATAGTAGATGGAATTCTCTATACTGGTGGAGTAAAGTTTTTTATTCTTGGAGGTCTTGTGCTTGGATTGTTGAACTGGATAGTAAAACCGCTATTGAAGATAATAGCTTTGCCATTCACGTTCCTTACTGGAGGACTTTTTCTTATAGTTATCAATGTGGTAATTTTGTGGGTACTAAGCTATTTCTTGGCTGTGGCAGAATTCGGAGATGTGACATTAGCCTTTTCTAGCTGGACTGATTATGTCATAGGAGCTATTGTCCTTGGCGTAATTAATTGGACTTCAAGTTTTATAACAAAATAGGTATGCAATCATTTTTATTAATAGTTCAGGTCATAATTTCAGTACTTCTAGCCATTGCTATTCTTGCACAGCAAAGAGGAGCAGGTCTTTCAGCAACATTTGGAGGAACTGGTGGATTTCACACAAGCAAGAGGGGTGCAGAGAAAGTTTTGTCTACAGCGACTGTTATTTTGGTCGTTTTGTTTATTGGGAATTCTTTAGTATTTCTTTTTGTTTAAGGCAATTCAATGAAAATCATCAGATCAGTCATTGCGATTTTTAAAAGCTATGATTTTCGGGATAAACTTCTTACTGGTTTGGCGGTAGCTATATTTCTTGGGATGATAGTGAAAATGATTTTTTTCCCATATGGGCTTTTTGGTTTTGGAGAGTCAAATATCTATACAGAGGGGATTGTGGCAAAAAATGGTATTCAGAACATAAATCCATTGTTTGTGGATTATAATGAGGCGGATATGGAGGTAAGTCGTTTGGTTTTTTCTGGTTTGATGAAATATGATCCTGAAAAACGAGCAGTTGTAGATGATATGGCAGTTCTTTCTATTAATGAGGAAAAAACTCAGTATACTTTTACGATGAGGGATGGGCTGAAGTGGCATGATGGTCATGCATTAACGGCTGAGGATGTGTTTTTTACTTTTAATGACGTAGTGAAGTCAGAGTCTTTCCAGAATGAAATTTTAAAGACGAATTTTGCGGGTGTCGAGATCGATCTTGTGGACGAGAAGACAATTAGATTTACTTTGGAAAATCCTAACATCTTTTTTGTTAATAATTTGACTACTGGTATTTTACCTGAGCATATTTTAGGGGATATGGATCCTTATGATATTTTGCAGGATGAGTTCAATAAAACGCCTATTGGGTCAGGTCCTTATATGGTTACTGAGCCTGTGGAGGCTTTTCAGGATGATCGTATGCAGGTGACATTGTCTAGAAGTCCTTATTACTATGGAGTTCCTAGTGAAATCGAATTGATGAGGTTTATAGTTTATCCGACAATGGACCAGCTTTTGGAACATATTGATGCTGTGAATGGTGTGGTGAAAATTACAGGTGATTATATTTTAGATTTTCAGAATAAGGATCGTTTTGATTTTTTTTCTTATCAATTCCTTTATATACACTAACCTTGCCTTTGTTATCACGTTTTAATATTGCATAATGACCTGTAATAATGCCCATAGCTCCAATTTTCTTTGCATATTCAATAAGAATTTTAAACTTTACATGTAGATTACATTTTACACATGGATTTGTAGTTATTCCTGCGATATATTCCTTAAATC
>JAOZTS010000021.1:0-7583 GCA_029939035.1 Candidatus Altimarinota bacterium
ACCGGCGTCTTTGAGTGTTTTTTCAGCTTGGAAAACTAATGATTCTGCTTTGTTTCGGAGTTCGATCGATTCTTTTTTCTCTTTGTCATCTTCTGCAAATTGTTCAGCTTCTTTTTTCATTTTTTCAACGTCGTCGTCGTTCATGTTTGAACTTCCCGAAATTGTGATGTGTTGTTCTTTGTTTGTGGCTTTATCTACAGCTTTTACATTTAGGATTCCGTTTGAATCAATGTCGAAAGTTACTTCGACTTGTGGAACTCCTCGTGGTGCTGGTGGTATTCCGTCTAGTACGAATTTCCCGAGTGATTTGTTGTCGGCAGCCATTGATCTTTCACCTTGAGATACGTGAACTTCTACTGCAGGTTGATTTTCTGCTGCTGTTGAGAAGATCTGAGATTTAGATGTTGGAATGGCTGTGTTTCGTTCTATCAAAACTGTGTTTACTCCTCCAAGTGTTTCGATTCCGAGTGATAGGGGAGTTACGTCTACGAGCAAGATGTCTTTTACGTTTTCGTCTCCAGAGAGGATTCCACCTTGAAGTGCAGCTCCCAATGCTACTACTTCGTCTGGATTTAGTCCTTGGTGTGGGTCTTTTCCGAATATTTCCTTAACTTTTTCATAAACAGCAGGGATTCTGGTTGATCCTCCTACTAGGATGATTTCGTCGAGATCTGATTCAAATATTTTTGAGTCTTTCATTGCGTTTCGGCATGGTTCAACTGTTTTTTCGATTATGTCTGAGATCAAGTCTTCGAATTTTGAACGTGAAAGTTTGATTTCGAAGTTCTTTGGTCCGTCTTTTCCAACTGTTAAGTAAGGTAGGGAAATAGTTGTTTCGTGTAATGATGAAAGCTCTATTTTAGCTTTCTCTGCAGCTTCTTTGATTCTTTGGATAGCCAATTTGTCTTCTGATACATCTATTCCTTGTTCTTTCTTGAATTCATCGATGATCCACTGCATTACGAGTTGGTCCATGTCGTCACCTCCGAGCTGAGTGTCTCCATTTGTAGATTTTACTTGGAATACACCATCTCCTAGCTCAAGAATTGAGATGTCGAAAGTTCCTCCACCAAAGTCAAAGACTGCTACTTTTTTGTCTCCTCCTTTTTTGTCCACTCCGTATGCTAATGCTGCGGCTGTTGGTTCGTTTATAATTCTTTTTACGTCTAGACCGGCAATTTTACCTGCGTCTTTTGTTGCTTGTCTTTGCGCATCGTTGAAGTAGGCAGGAACTGTGATTACAGCTTCTTTTACATCGTGACCGAGATATTTTTCTGCGTCTGCTTTAAGTTTTTGTAAGATCATTGCTGAAATTTCAGCAGGTCTTCTTTGTTTTCCATCGAGCATGATTTCAACTTCTCCGTTTTTTCCCTTTACGCACTCATAGCTCATTTTCTTAATATCTTTTTCTGCTTCTGAATATTGTCGTCCGATAAATCTTTTAGTTGAATAAATGGTGTTGTCTGGATTCGTTGCAGCTTGATTTTTTGCAGCTACACCTACTCGACGTTCACCGTCTTTGATTGCGACTACGGATGGGGTAGTACGAGCACCTTCTGCATTTGGCATAACGGTTGCTTCTCCACCTTCCATCACTGCCATACAGCAGTTTGTAGTTCCTAAATCAATTCCTATAATTTTTGACATAATTTATTTGGTTATTATTATTTAGCACTCTCTATTATAGAGTGCCAGAATCAATGGGTCAAGGGCTATTTTGTGCCATCGCCAACTTTTACCTTTGCGTGGCGAATGATGAAATCTCCTAGTTTATATCCTTTTTCGAATTCTTCGACTACTTCGTCTTTGTTTCCTGGTCCTTGGGCAATGGCTTCGTGTACGTCTGGGTCAAATGGTTGTCCAACTGTTTCCAGGGGAGTAAGTCCGGAGTCTTGAAGTGCTTGTTGCATTTGGTTGATGGACATTTCGATGCCTTTGTACCAACCTTCAGCGCCTTCTGGCATGTGTTTTTTTGCTAGATCCAGGTTGTCTACTATTGGGAGAATCTTCTTCATCAAATCAGCATTTGCCATTCTGATCCAATATGATTTTTCCTCTTCTTGGCGTCGTTTTAGGTTTTGTAGATCAGCCATAGCTCGCTTTGCTGTTTCGGTCATTTGTGTGAGTTCATCTAGGGGAGTCTCTTCTTTGGGTTCGGTTTTTTCCTCACGCTTTTCAGCGTTCTTTTTTGCTTTTTTAATTTTTTCAACGAGGTCATTTTCCTCGCTGTCTGATTTTTGGTCTTTTTTATGATTCATCTAAAAGTTTTTTAATTTCTTCTACCATTACGATATTGAATGCATAACGCATACGTTTTGGGCCAAGTACTCCGAAGTATCCTTCGAAACCGTCTTTTTGGTATTTGGTTACGAGGATGGAGCAACTTTGGATTTGTGAGAGAATATTTTCTTCTCCTATGAATGCTTTTACTTGGTCGGTTATTTCAAGATTGTTTAATGTGTTTACGAAATTGTCGTGTTTTTCGAGGACTTCTATTACTTTGCATGCTCGTACTGAGTCTTGGGCGAATTCCGGTTGTTTGAGAACGTTGGACATTCCTAGGAAGAATGTTCGTTCGTTGTCCGGAGTTGTTGCGAAACTTACAAGGTTTGTAGCTCTTGCCATTAGGGAAACTGCGTTGTGTAGGCGTTCTCTAATCTTTTGGGTTTTGTGCTCTTTTTTGATTGTTATGAGTGCTTTTTGCGCTTCTTTTCTGGCTTTTTCAAAGTCTGCGATTTCATCTACGAATGCTCTATATCCTTTGTCTGTTGGAATTCTTCCTGCTGAAGTGTGTGGTTGGAAAATGAGTCCTTCGTTTTCGAGTGACATCATGTCGTTTCGGATTGTGGCAGGGGATACGTGAAATTGATAGCTGACGAGTATGGTGTTTGATCCCACTGGTTCAGCTGTTTCAACGAAGTGTTTTACGATTGCTTGTAGTACCTTTTTTTTGCGTTCTTCGGACATTTGTTTGTATGAATTAGCACTGCTAATTATAGAGTGCTAATTTTGTGAGGTCAAGTGGATGGAGGAACAATCTCTATTATACTCTTGGCTGGTGTCTCTGTTGATATCTGAAGAATCTATTTTTTTACTTGTCCTAGAATTGCTTCGGTATCGCCGTCTGCTCTTCTATTATAAGTTGTTACTATAGTGTATTTTCCGCTTTTTAGCATTGAGTTCAGCTTAGTTGGTTCAAGTGTGTGTTCGTCGTCGCGTTTACCCCGCACTTGTCTAATGACACATCTTTCTACTTTGTAGATCACTCTACTTTTGTGCCAGCTATATATTGCTATGAGAATTGATGCAAGAGAGATTATAAGGGCTGCTAATTCAGGTGTCATAAGATTAATGGGTCAGGTTGCATAGACTGTCTGAGAGCATTTAATTATACATTTCTTCACGTCTTATCTCCAATCAATTTTACCAAATCTACAACCCTTGAGCTGTAGCCCCATTCGTTGTCGTACCATGAGAGGACTTTGACGAGGTTGTCGCCGATGACTTCTGTGGAGAGGGCGTCGACTGTTGATGAGTTTTGGTTTCCTTTGAAATCGATTGAGACTAATGGTTCTGTGGTGTAACCGAGATATCCGTTCATTGGTCCGTCTGCTGCAGCTTTCAGAACTTGGTTCACTTCTTCTGCTGTAGTTGATTTTCCAGATACGAATGTTAGGTCCACTAGGGAAACTGTTGGGGTTGGGACGCGGATTGATATTCCGTTTAGTTTTCCGTTTAGTTCTGGTAATACGAGTGCAACTGCTTTTGCGGCTCCTGTTGTTGTTGGGATCATTGATTCTCCTGCTGCTCTGGCTCTTCGTAGGTCTTTGCAAGACATGTCGAGGATCTTTTGTGATGTTGTGTATGAATGAATAGTTGTCATTAGTCCTTTTTCTATTCCGAAGGCATCGTTTAGTGCTTTTGCTACTGGTGCTAGACAGTTTGTAGTACAAGATGCGTTTGAGATGATTTTGTGATTTTCTGGATCGTAGTCTCCGTCATTTACTCCGAGGACTGTTGTGAAATCGATTTCGTCTTTTCCTGGTGCAGTTAAAACTACTTTTTTTGCTCCTGCAGTTAGGTGTTTTGTTGCTCCTTCTCTTGTTCGGAAAACTCCTGTCGCTTCGATTACCACGTCTACTCCTAGATCAGCCCATGGAAGGCTTTCTGGATCTCTTTCTGTGAATACGTCGTATTTTTTCCCGTCTACTACTATATCTTTGTCTTCAGCTTTTATTTCATTATGTAAAACTCCGTAATTTGAATCGTATTTTAATAAGTGTGCCATTGTTTTAGAATCTGAAAGGTCATTGATGGCAACTATGTCGAAATAGTCTTTTTCTAGGTTTATACGGAAAATTTGACGACCTATTCTTCCGAAGCCGTTAAGTGCAACTTTTGGTTTCATTTTTAAAAGGGTTATTGATTTTCGCACGAAGTATAATGTATATAAGAATTATGGAAAAGATTAAAATAATAGATGAGAATGCGCTTTCGCGTGCAGTTGAGGTTTTGCGAAGTGGGGGAGTTGTGATGCATCCGACTGAGACTTGCTATGGGTTGGCTGTTGATATTTTTAATGAAGGAGCTTTGGAGAAACTATATAAATTGAAGGGTAGGGATGCGGATAAGCCGCTTAGTATTTTGGTTGATGGGTTTGGAATGGCTCAGGAATATGGGTTGTTTTCTGAAAAGGCTAATGAGTTGGCTCAGAAGTATTGGCCTGGTGCTTTGTCTATTCTTGTTCCTAGAAAGAGGGATTTGCCTGAGTTTTTGAATAAAGAGCATGATTTTGTTTCTATTAGGTATTCATCAGATAGTTTTAGTATGGAAATGATTAAGGGGTTTGGAGGTCCTATTACAACTACTAGTGCGAATAGGTCGGGAGGTGAACCCTTATATGTGGCTGAAGGGCTCGAGGGAGTTGATTTGGTTATTGATGGTGGAGAGATTTTTACAAACAAACCTTCTACTATTGTGAAAGTTGATGGAGAGAGTGTTCAGATTCTTCGTCAGGGAGATATTTCTTTAGGTGAAGAGGTCTAGGATTTTGAAGATTGATCCGAAACCTGCAGTTACGAGCATTGCGCCTATGACTGTTCCTGTTAGCATTAGGGCGATGCTTTTCCAGTAGTCGACTCCAAATACGAATGAGATTAGGGCGGCTACGCTTGTTCCGCTTCCAGGGAGTGGAGTGGCAATTAGTATTACTATAAGTATTGCTTCGTACCTGTTGAATCTTTTTGAATGTTCTTTTCTTGTTTTGCTAAATAATTTTTCGAAGAAGTTGTCCATGAATTGTGATTTTTTCCGCAAGAAGTTTGAAATTGGTCCTATTAGAGCGAGCATTATTGCGCCTGGTAGAATTGCGCCTGGTATGGCGAATAATAGGATTGTTGTTGTGGAAAGGCCAAATCCCATTCCGACTGGAATTGCTAGTTTTAGCTCTAGGAAGGGAGCCATTGCTGTAAAAAAGACTATTAGTTCTGGTGCCATAGATTCAATTTAACTCTTTATTTTTTGAGAGGTAAAGGGGATTTTTCACGGCCTCCTTTTTATGTGCAAAAAAGTTATACTATATCGAAAGGATATGCCAAACAGTTTTTAGGGACAGCGTTTTTGTTTATGTGTAGCCTGAAATTGGAGGTTTTGGGGTGGAATTGACTAGTTTTTTTGAACTCTCGGTTGTTTATGTTATTGACGATAGGTCGGTTTTGCCTTAATTTTAGACACAAGCCTGGTGTAAAAAAATTATACACAGTTAGTACACAAGTTTTGAACATAACGAGCGACAAAAGCGAAAATATCCTTTATATGAAGCGGAAATGGAGCACCTGTCAGTTTTAAAAAAAGATGTTCAAAAATATCTAAATTTGAAAGGCGGGGAGATAGTAGTAGATGCAACGTTAGGTTTAGGCGGACATGCCGAAGATATTCTCAAGAGTATAGGGAAAAGTGGACGATTGATTGCCTTCGAACAGGATGAAAGGAACCTAGATGAAGCGAAGAAGAGATTGGAGGACTATAAAAAACAAATTGATTACATTCACGATAATTTTCGTCACTTGAAAAGTAGGATTACTGGCAGACGCAAAAGCGTCTCTACCAAGGAAGCACAGATTGATGCAATTCTGTTTGATCTTGGCCTTTCTTCTCCACATGTGGACGATGCGAGTAGGGGATTCTCTTTTTCAAAAGAAGGTCCTCTGGATATGAGATTTGATCCGCATGGAGAACTTACCGCAGAGATAGTAGTAAATACTTACTCTGAGGAAGAATTGACCAAAATCTTCTTCGAATACGGAGAGGAAAAAATGTCACGAAAGGCAGCCAGGGAGATATGTTCTAGAAGGAACGATAAAAAATTTAGTACAACAACTGAATTTGGCGAGTTTCTAGAGACAATACTTCCAAGAAAAAGATCAGGGAGAGCATCAAAAACACACCCAGCCACCAAAATATTTCAAGCCCTCCGGATCGAAGTAAATGATGAGCTCAACGTTTTGAAAGAAACACTTGAGCAGTCAGCCGAAATTCTGAAGGTTGGAGGAAGGGTTGTTATAATTTCCTATCATTCACTAGAGGATCGCATCGTAAAGAAGTTTTTCAAAAGTTTAGAGAAACCTCCAGCTACGGAAGAGCAGTCTTTATACCAAACACACGGCGACCCGATAGTGAAGAAACTTACAAAGAAACCGGTAATCCCTACTGACCAAGAGATCGAAGAAAACCCACGAAGCAGAAGCGCAAAGCTAAGAGCATATGAAAAACTAAGAGAAATTTAAACTCACTCTCACTCTCATTCTCACTCAATCCTAAAATAAATGTCACAACTCATCCTTAATCGAGGTACAGAATATAGACGAAGCTTGATTCGCCGGTTATTTCCGAATCTTGAGCTTGGTCCTGCATTTTTGATTACTTCTTTGGTTGTGTTTGTTGCACTTATTACGGTGATAGCGCTTATGTTTTCTGCAAGGCAAGTAACGAAAGGTTACGTTCTGAATTCTCTTGAGTCTGCCCATCAGGAAATCGTAAAGGAGAGTGAAAGAATGGACATGCAAATCTCTGAAGTTCGTTCTCTAAACTTTATTCAACAATCTTCGAAGGTTCAGTCAATGAAAAAGCCAAATCAAATCGTTTATTTGGATAGCGATACAGCGATTGCGAGCACTTGGCAATAAATTTATATTGAGTTTATGGATGGATTCTATTATTCTCGAATCGATTTTTTAACCTATGAATTATGGCGATTGCTGAATTTTCTAAGGCAAATAATCCTCATGTGCGAGAAATGGCTGGAGGATACACTTTGTCAAACTTACAAACTCTTCTATCGGTTGGAGATGAGCATGGATTTGGAATTCCTGCTTGTAATATGAGGAGTCGTTTTGTACTAAATGCTGTTCTCGAGGCAGCTTGGCAGGAGAAGTCTCCTGTTATTTTGGAAATTGCAGAGAGTGAGGCCGTGTACTGCAATATGTTACCTGAAAGATTGGCTGGTTTTGCTTATCCTGCAATCGAAAAGCTGATTGAAAAGTATGGATACAGTGTGCCGGTTTGTCTTCATCATGATCATATTC
>JAOZTS010000021.1:7593-8308 GCA_029939035.1 Candidatus Altimarinota bacterium
AAAAGATGTTGATGGGTGCATCCAAAGAACTATTGAGGCTGGATTTTCTTCGGCTGAAGTTGATCTGTCCAAGCTTCCATTAGAGGAGAATATAGCTAAATGTAAGGCAGTTGCGGAAAAAGTTCATCCTCTGGGGATTTCTTTGGAAGTTGAAGATGGTGAAATCGGAAATGCGGCTGCACTTGCAGATCCAAATGTAGAAGAGACTATCGAGCAGTATTATTCAAAAGCTGAAGATTGTAAGAGACTTATTGAAGAGACCGGGGCGGATGCGATTGCGTTCTTTGTTGGAAATGGTCATGGTAACTATTTGAAGCAGCCTATTATTGGTTTTGATCGAATAAAGGAGATATGCTTAGGTGTTCGACCTTTGGGTGCTTACGGAGTAATGCATGGAGGTAGTGGATTGTCACCAGAAGTTTTCAATAAGTGTGTACAGAATGGAGCGCGAAAATTTAACTACGCTACTACCATTTCTGACATTTGGTTTAAACATTTCCCACAAGAACTCCTTGATAGAATGGACAAAAGGGGAGAAGAGAGTGGTAAACCGCGTCGAAAAGTTCTAGATCAGTTTGAGGAAGAGTGGGATAAGATTGATTTCACAGAAGCTGAAAAAGATATGACAGAACATGTTGCTATGATGATGCGAGATGCATTTTTGAGTAGCGGGAAAGCAGAATTATATGCGAGCTTATCAAATTAACAATTAAGG
>JAOZTS010000021.1:8318-12344 GCA_029939035.1 Candidatus Altimarinota bacterium
AGAAGATGCCGATAAAAATTGCAATTAATGGATATGGTCGAATTGGGCGTGATTTTCACAGACAAGCTTTGGAAACTGATGATATTGAGGTTGTGGCTATAAATAGTCGAGCCGAAGCGGATTCTCATGCACATCTATTAAAGCATGATTCTCTTTATGGGAAATGTGATGCTGATATTCAGGTGGATGGGGAGAATATGAAGGTGAATGGAAAAACGGTTTATGTTTATCAGATCAAAGATCCGGCGGATTTGGATTGGGGAAAGCATGATATTGATGTGGTGATCGAGTCTACAGGGAAGTTTACATTGAGAGCTGATGTGGAAAAGCATATACAGGTTGGAGCGAAGAAGGTTTTGATAACTGCACCGTGCAAGGAAGCTGATGTTCCAAATATTGTGATGGGTGTGAATGAAAAAGAGTTCAATCCAGCTGATTACAAGGTGGTTTCGAATGCTTCTTGTACTACAAACTGTTTGGCACCTGTTATGAAGGTGCTACATGATACTTTTGGAGTTGAGGTTTCATTTGTGACTACAATTCATGCTTTTACGTTTACTCAGAACTTGCTTGATAATTCGAATCCAAAAGATTTTCGGCGTGCACGTGCGACTACTGAGTCGATAATTCCGACTACAACTGGTGCTATGAAAGCTCTTGGTCGTGTAATTCCTGATCTTGAGGGGAAAGTGGATGGAATGGCAATTCGTGTGCCTATACCGACTGTTTCTTGTGTGGATATTGTGGTGAAACTTAAGGAAAATGTGAGCGTGGAGGATGTAAATGGTGCTTTTAAAAAATATGAAGAAGGTGAAATGAAAGGGATTTTGGGAACAGAGGATGAATCACTAGTTTCTATCGATTTCAGAAAAGATAGTCGATCAGCGATTGTTGATACTTTGAGTACAAAAGTGATGCCGGGAGGTTACGTGAAAATGATTGCTTGGTATGACAATGAATGGGGATATGTAAGTAGGATTCAGGATTTACTTAGATGGTTTAACCAATAAAATTATGACATTAAGCGAATATTTGAAAGAACAAGGTGTTGATGATGCTTTGCATTCGATTTTTATGACTTTGAAGGAGGCTGTAGCGAGTATTGCTGAGGCGATAAAGATTTCTGATAAAGGAAAAGCTGGAACTGAGAATATTTATGGGGAAGAACAGCTGGCTTTGGATGTTTTGAGTGATAAGATTTTGGGAGAATTGTTTAAGAAAAATGAGCATGTAGGTTTGGTTGCATCTGAGGAATTGCCTGACGAGATGAGTGTTGGAGAAGGGGAATATGCGGCTTGTTACGACCCTTTGGATGGTTCTTCTTTGGCTGATGTAAATTTGGCTGTTGGAACGATCGTTGGGATTTATAAGACTGATACTTTTGTTGGAGTGAAAGGTGACGACCAATTGGCATCGATGATTGCTGTTTATGGGCCGAGTACCACTATGATTTTGACTGTGAAAAAGGGTGTAGTGAAGTTTCAGATGGATGATAAAGGTGAATTTGTGATGTGTAAGAGTGATATCCAAGTTGGTGAAGGGAAAATGTTTGCTCCTGGGAATTTGCGTGCGAGTGCTGTGCGTGAAGATTATTTGAAATTAGTGAATTACTGGATGAAAGAGCAATATACGCTGAGATATAGTGGGGGAATGGTGCCGGATATCAATCAAATTCTTCTGAAAGGTAAGGGAATATTCTCTTATCCTGGATATGGTGATACTCCGGATGGAAAATTGAGAATTTTATTTGAATGTGCACCAATGAGTTTGCTTATGGAGCAAGCTGGTGGTGCTTCTACTGACGGAAAAGTGCGTGTTTTGGAAAAGATTGTTGAAAGATTAGATCAAAGAACTCCAATATTTATTGGAAGTAAGGAGGAAGTGAAGAGATGTGAGGAATATTTGGGATAATGAATTCGCTGTTGCTCATGGTACGATCGCGCAGTATTAGGCGCGATCGGGAGACTCGCTTTCGCTCGTCTCTGTTATTTTCCTAGTGAACTCATTAGGTCTCTTCTGTGTTCTTCTTCGTCCATTAGAACTTGTTCTAGAACTCTTGCAATTCCGAATTCGCCTAGGTCTCGCGCTTGACCAACTCTTTCTTTGTATCTTCTGATTGCTGTTTCTTCTCCAACGAGATCTTGTTCCAGCATCTCTTTTGAAACTGTTGAAACGCGTCTTTCGTCTACGTCTACAGTAGGAACTCCGTCCAAATCTGTGATCATTGTTGATATTTGAGTTGCGTGTATCATTTCTTCATTAGAATGCACAACGAGTTCTTTCGCAATAGCATCGTACTCTGGACCTGTAATAACAGCAGCATGTTGTACGTATTGTATAGCAGCGGCATATTCGTATTCTAAATCTTTGTTTAATTCCTTAATAAATTCTTCCTTTGTGATAGCCATGATAAATGAGTTAAATAATATGGTTCGAGAGAAATGTAATGGTTTTTCTGAATTTTATCAATATACTTGTTCGGGTCTTGACTTTTTGGCGGTTTTGCTGTTTAGTACTCGTACTCAGTTAACTTTTTGTTATGTCAGATGATGAGAAGAAAAACAAGAAAGCACAGGCGGAAGCTTTGGTTCTCCTAGTGAAAAAAGGTGACCATGATGCGTTTTCACAGTTGTATGATCTTTTTATCGATCAGATCTTCCGATATGTTTTTTATCGTGTTAAATCGACTGATGCTGAGGATTTGGTAGAAATTGTGTTTTTGAAGGTATGGGAGAATATTGATAAATATAAAATTAAGAAAAAGAACTCATTTTCGGCGTGGTTATACAGAATTGCTCATAATCTTGTGGTTGATTATTACCGATCGAAAAAGGATCGTGATTATAGTGAATTAGGCATAGATATTCCAACTAAGGATAGGGAACACAATGCTATTCGTATGGCTGAGCGAAGTTTGGATAAGGATAATTTGAAAAATGCTATGAAAAATTTGAAGCAGAGTTATCAAGACATAATTTTGTATAAATTCATTAATGAACTTACTAATACTGAAATAGCTCAAATTTTGGGTAAAAGTGAAGGTAGTTTGAGAATACTTCAGCACAGAGCATTGAAGGCTTTGAAAAAAGAAATGATAGATATGGGAATCAAATACGAGTTTTAGTGTAACACTAACTATAAATCCACGTTCGTAAAACTGCATTAAGCAATAAAATGGATGATAATCAAGAACAACTAGCACTGGACGCTCTGGGTGAGACTTTAAAGAGAGTTAAAAAACCTCAGCTTGATGAAGCAAGAAAACTTGCTCTTAAAAGTAAAATTCAGTCTCAATTAGAGGTTCCACTTGTGGAAGCTATTCAACACCAGGGTGCTAGGTTTAGTTTGGGAGCTGATGTTAGAGCTAGAATAAAAGAGAATGTTTTTGCGTTGATAGAAAAAGCACAGCAAAAGCGATTTACAGTTACCAATTTTTTCCTTTTTCAAAAGAAGTTCGTTGCTGCAGCAATGCTTTTTTTCATGACATTCACAATGTTTATGTTCATGGGGGTAAGTACTGATGTTGTTTATGCGAGTGGATTTACAGTTTTGGATTCATTTGAAGGGGAAGTTTTTGTTGAGAGAGATGGTGAAATGATTGAGTTGGAAGAAGAGATGAGACTTTATGAAAATGATCGAATTATTACCGGTGCGGATGGAAAGGCAACTGTTAGATTTTTTGATGATAGTGTTAGTAGATTGTCATCGGATACTGAGATTGTGATAGATGTCCTTTATCGACCAGAAGAAAGTACTGTTATTAGTTATGTTGAAATTGATTTGATTGATGGAAACATGTGGTCAAAGGTTTTGAATCTTGTTGAAAAGCAATCGTCTTTTGTAGTTCAATCATCCAATGTTTTTACAGCTACAAAGAAGGCCGCATTCAACGTGAGTTTGCACGACGAAGAGGTGGAAGTTGATGTTTATAAAAATGTTGTGGATGTGGTTACTCCTCATGAAGTAGAGACTGTTGTGAGTGGGCAAAAGGCTGTTTTGAATCAAGAAAATGATGTTGAAGTTGTA
>JAOZTS010000021.1:12354-14573 GCA_029939035.1 Candidatus Altimarinota bacterium
GAAGGATTCAGATTGGGTAAAAGGAAATCTTGATACAGATAAGATTTATGTAGCTGAAGTAGAGACTACAGTGCTTGCTGCAAAGGTTGATACAGTTGGAGTTGAGATTGAGGATGAATTTGATGGAGAAAATTCTTTTAAAGAAAATGCTCTTCTTTTTATGACATTTGATGATGTGAAAGAGAAACAGATGGAGCTTGATTTAGCTGAAAAGAAACTGATTGCTGCAGAGATAAAGTTGAATGATACAAATATTACAATTGAGGACAAGATTGCTGTAGAGCAGGCTATTACTTCTTATTCTGATACTGTTGTTGATTATGTGAATTTTGTTGAGGATGTGAGAATTACTGATTATGAATATGCAGAGGAATTAGAGCAGTATGTTGAAGATATGATATTGGTGCAAAAGAAGAATTTGAGTTTTGTTTTACCTGATTCGCCTTCTTACTATATTAAAGAAACGGTAGATGAGTTGGAGATTTTGATGGCGGATGATTTGGATGCAGAAATAATTTTGATGAGTGAGCATGGTCTTGAGAAATTAGCAGAAGTTGAAGATGCTATTGAAAAAGGAGATGCCGAATTAGCTGTACAGATTGCGGATGAATATATGGAAGAAGTTGATAATGTGATCAAAGTTATTGGATCAATTGATGAGGATGAAGAGCTCAAAGCTGAATTGATTGATGATGTGAAGGCTGGAATTACTTTGTTGGATAAAATTGAAGAAGTGGATACTGGAGTTAAGATGGTTACTGATTATGAAATTGTAGAAATAGTAATTGGATTTGATGATACCAGTATCGAAAGAGAAGTAATGGAAGCAGTGAAGGAAGATGAAGTTATAATCTTTGTTCCGATCATTAAGGAAGAGCCAATTATTGAGGCGGAATACGGAGTAATAATTGAAGGTGATAAACCTCTTTCACCATTGTTATTCTAGGAGGCCTTTGTTTAGAAGAATACGTTTATTAGACCGAGGATTGTTCCGAATACGGTCATTATTCCACCTACGATCCAGAATCTCATGACGACTGTGGATTCTTTCCATCCGGATTGTTCGAAGTGATGATGGATTGGTGCAATTTTGAATACTTTTCTTTTGAAGAGTTTTTTTGAAACGAGCTGGATTATTACTGAGATTGTTTCAACTACAAAAATGAATCCAATTATTGGTAAAGTGAGTGTTTGTCCTGTGAGCATGGCGATGACTCCCAGCGTGGCTCCCAGAGCTAATGATCCTGTGTCTCCCATGTAGAATTTGGCGGGGGGAATGTTGAACCACAAGAAGGCTAGGAGAGCTCCTACGATGACCATACAGAGTGTTGCGAGAATCAGGAGACCTTCTGCGTATGCGATGATTCCAAATGCTCCAAACGCCATTATCAAGAGTCCACTTGCGAGTCCGTCTAGTCCGTCTGTGAAGTTTACTGAATTTGCTGTGGCAATTATGACTAAAATGAAAATTGGGATGTACCACCAACCAACTTCGATAGCATCCATTCCTACAACTGGAATATTGATAGTGTCGAATCCGAGTTTGCTGTAAAACCACCATCCTCCGACGGCTGAAAATATTGTGAGCCAGATGAGTTTTAGTTTTGCGCTTAGTCCTTTGGTTTTTCCGATGCCTTTTACATTCAAGATGTCGTCAACTGCTCCGAGGATTCCGCAGGTTGCGAGGGTGAATAGGGGAATCCATGTTTCGCTTCTGTTGAATAGTGAGTATTTTGTGAGGCCAAGTTTTTGGGATAATAGTGAAATTACGACTGTGAGTAGAATAGTTCCCCAGATGAGCAATCCGCCCATTGTTGGGGTGCCGCTTTTTTTGGCGTGGAGTGCGCTGAAGAGGCTAGAGTCTTCTCCAGAGATTGCTTTTTCTCTTATTTGTTTGCCGATTTTAAATTTTATCAGCTGTTTTGTAAACCAGGGTGTAAGTCCAAGGGATATCAGAAAAGCCAAGGTTCCTGAACCAGCTAGTATTATTAAATTTTCTATTGTTTCTGAATAGTTTGTGAATTCCATATTGGAAGGATATTACCAGGAATAAGCTCTAAAAATCCAGTCGACCAGGATTTTTGTTTCGTAGAATCTGTCTGGACTGTTGAGTACGACGGTGATTATCTCTTCGCCTTCGTCTGTTTCAGCTATTGCGACTAGACACAAACCTGCTCCGTCTGTTTTTCCAGTTTTTAGACCTTTGATGTTGAGGTATA
>JAOZTS010000022.1 GCA_029939035.1 Candidatus Altimarinota bacterium
AGAATCACTTGCACAATTACTTCAAGAGTACAAAACTCACAAAACAGCAATTCAAGATGAATTCAAACAAAGAACTTTAGAAGCAGAAAAAATCGAAGATGCAAAAATGAAGAAAAAAGCAGAAACTGGCCTCGAAAAAGAATTCGCCAGTAAAATCGAAGAACTCGACTATCAAAATTCAGACACAAAAGAAACTCTAGAAAAATTAGCTGTAGGAAAAGTATATTCAGAAATCGAATACAGAAATATGTCCCTAAAATTCGGACATGTCTTTAGAGCTGGAACCGGTGCTGAAGCTATAAGAGAAATTGTTGGAAATTTAGATTTAGAAAAATTAATCAAATTCCTACAGGAAGAAAAAAGAAAAAGTTCAGGACAAAAACTGAAGAAAATTATCAAAAGAATCAAACTTGCTGGAAGCCTACTAAAGTCTGGGATCAGAGCAGAATGGTTCGTAATGACAGTTCTTCCGGTAATTCCACCAGATCTAAGACCTATGGTCCAACTTGACGGAGGAAGATTCGCCGCTTCAGACCTAAACGATCTATACAGAAGAGTTATCAACAGAAATAACCGTCTAAAAAGACTACTTTCAATCGGAGCTCCAGAAGTTATCTGCAGAAATGAAAAAAGAATGCTCCAAGAAGCAGTAGATACTCTATTAAACAACAGTGCAAGACAAGGACGAACAGTGTTTAACAGTGGAGACAAGAGAAAACTACGATCTCTATCAGACATGTTAAAAGGTAAACAAGGACGATTCAGACAAAATCTACTTGGTAAACGTGTGGACTATTCAGGACGTTCTGTAATTATCATCGGACCAAATCTAAAATTGGATCAATGTGGAATGCCTAAAATCATGGCACTTGAATTATTCAAACCATTCATCATCGGACGATTAATAAGAGACGGATATGCTCACAACATCAAAAACGCAGAAAAATTAATCCAAGCTAACAAACGTGAAGTTTGGGACATCTTAGAGGAAGTCACACGAGACCACTACGTACTTCTAAATCGTGCTCCAACTCTACACAGACTTGGAATCCAAGCATTCAAACCAGTATTAATAGAAGGTAAAGCGATCCAAATTCACCCATTAGTATGTGCTGCCTTCAACGCCGATTTCGACGGAGATCAAATGGCTATCCACGTACCACTTTCAAAAAAGGCACAAGCAGAAGCCAAATCTCTAATGTCTCCATGCCAAAACTTACTTAAACCATCAGCGGGAGAACCAATCGTTACACCTACTCAAGATATGGTACTTGGTTGCTACTACCTCACAAAACTTACAGCAGGCGAAAAAGGAGAAGGAATGATATTCGCAAATATAAAAGAAGCTATTCTTGCATACCAATCAGAACTCGTTCATCTCCAAGCACCAATAAAATGCCGATATAGAGATGAAATCAGAGAAACAACGGTTGGGCGACTGATCTTCAACAGTTACGTACCAGAAGGATTACCATACTACAACGACAATATTGGGAAAAAACAACTTTCAAACATCGTTACTGAATGTTTTGAACTTCTCGGAAATGCAAAAACAACTCTTCTTGCGGACAACATGAAACACATGGGATTCAAGTTCGCAACAAAATCAGGAATTTCATTTTCTCAAGAAGATATGGTAGTTCCAAAAAAGAAGGATGAAATAATCGAAGAAGCATCAGAAACAGTTAAGCAAATCAACAATCAGTTCTGGAAAGGTTTAATCACTGATGAAGAAAGATACAACCACACGATCCAAATTTGGGCTAAGGCAAAGGGAGACATCACGAACATCATGATCAACGGAATCGAAGAGAATAATTCAATTTTCTACATGATTGACTCTGGAGCCCGTGGTAACTGGGGACAAGTCACACAGCTCTGTGGAACTAAAGGTTTGGTAGCAAATCCAGCCGGAAAAACCATCGAACTCCCAATTAAATCCAATCTGAAAGAAGGATTTAAAATTCTGGAATACTTCATCGCGACACATGGAGGACGTAAAGGTAAATCAGATACAGCACTAAAGACAGCGGAAGCTGGATACCTAACACGTCGTTTAGTTGACTCAAACCAAGACGTAGTAATCAGAAAACAAGATTGTAAATCAAATCATCTTCACTCAATTACTCGAGAAGACTCTGAAATAATCGGAGAAAAATTCGAAATTAGAATATACGGAAGAACGCTTTCAGAGACTCTAAAACATCCAAAAACAGGAAAAGTAATTGGAAAAGCCAACACAATCATCGAAAAAGACACTCTACAACAAATAGAAGAAGCTGGAATCAATGAAGTAAAAGTAAGATCAGTAATGACCTGCCAAACAGAAGGAGGAATTTGCATAAAATGTTATGGAAAAGACCTAGGTACAAACAAAGAAGTAGAGATAGGAACTGCTGTAGGAATTATTGCCGCACAAAGTATCGGTGAACCAGGTACTCAGCTCACAATGCGAACATTCCACATGGGAGGTGTAGCCGAAGGTGGAGACATTACACAAGGTCTGACTCGTGTTGAAGAGCTTTTCGAAGCCAGAACTCCAAAAAGTCCAGCTCTAATTTCTGAGATAGAAGGTAAGGTTAAAGTTATCCACAAAGGTAAGCAAACTGAAATCAGCATCACTTCTCTAGAAAAAATATCTACAGAATACAAATTGTTTGCAGATATCTTGCCTATCGTAAAAGTGGGAGACAAGATTAAGCCAAAAATGGTAATAGCCAAAGCCGAAACTCACAAAGGCTCTATTAAAGCCATTGAAGACGGAAAAGTAAAAGAAATCACAAAAGAATCAATCATTGTTCAAAGTGAAGGTTCTGTAGAAAAAGTCCACAAAGTTCCTCAAGGTAGAACGGTAAAAGTAGCAAACAAAGATATCGTTCAAAAAGGACAACCACTAACTAATGGGCACCTAGACCTGAAACACCTAATGGCGCTAACAGATACTTACACTGTTCAAAAATACATCGTTACTGAAGTACAAAGCATCTATGCATCTCAAGGTCAAAGTATCAACGATAAACACATCGAGATCATTGCAAAACAAATGCTTTCAAAAGTACGTATATTCGACAGTGGAGACAGCACATTCCTTCCTGGAGAAATCGCAGATATCATTGAATTCAACAGAACAAACACAGACCTCAAAAAAGCAAAAAAGAAAACTGCAAAAGGAGAAAGATTATTACTTGGACTAACCAGAGTAGCCTTATTCACAGACAGTTGGCTATCTGCTGCATCATTCCAGGAAACAATCAGAGTACTAGTCGAAGCATCAACCACAAATAAACTCGATCAATTAGAGGGTCTAAAAGAAAATGTTATCATCGGTAAACTCATCCCAGCTGGAGAAATCTACAGGAAGAGAAATCCTCAAGAACTAAAGCCAAAAGACCTTAAAAAAGCAGAAACAGCAACAGAAGAAGAAGTTGAAGAAGAAGAAGAAAAAGTCTTACCAGTGATTTAATCTTGCTTTTATAAAAAACTTAATATAAATTACGCGAGCCATGCCAACAATAAACCAATTAGTAAAAAAAGGTAGAAAGAAAATGATAAAGAAGAGCAAATCTCCTGCGCTTCAGATGATGTTTAATACGCTCAAAAACAAGAGCGTAAAAGTTTCATGTCCACAAAAGCGTGGTGTTTGTACAAAAGTTACAACAATGACACCAAAGAAACCGAATTCAGCCCTACGAAAAGTAGCAAGAGTTAAACTTACTAACGGTATGGAGGTAAACGCTTATATCGGAGGTGAAGGACACAATTTACAAGAACACTCAGTCGTAATAATCCGTGGAGGTAGAGTAAAAGATCTTCCCGGTGTTAGATATCACATAGTGAGAGGATGTTTGGATACACAAGGAGTACAAAACCGACAACAAGGACGATCTAAGTACGGGGCAAAGAAATCTGCAAAAAAATCTGAATAACACGCAACAGCACATGGGAAAAATTAGACAAAGAAAAACAGTAGACTTCATTCCATCAGAATCTTCTCCTATACAAGAGAAGTTCATTAATTACTTGATGCTTGATGGGAAAAAATCTACAGCAAGAAGAATTTTCAACGACACATTAAAAATTGTTAGCAAAAAAGAGACAGGAGATCCTGAAAAAGTTTTCAAAGCAGCTATAGATAATGTAAAGCCTCGACTTGAAGTAAAAGCCAAGAGAATCGGAGGTGCGGTTTATCAAATTCCAAGAGAAGTTAAACCTAACAGACAAATTGCTCTAGCTTTCAGATGGATTCTGGCGGCTGCAAGAGGTAAAAAAGGTGCAACAATGGCTCAAAAACTCGCCAATGAACTAACCGAAGCCTCAAAAGAACAAGGAACTGCAGTCAAAAAGAAAGAAGACACTCACAGAATGGCAGAGGCAAACAAAGCATTCGCACATTTGGCAAGATATTAAAACCTTGACTTCCTTCAGCCCGCTCCCTAAAATGCCCAAGGCGTTTTCATCATAGAAAACGCAACTTTTTTAACTACTATAACTAACCAAAAAATGTCAGAAGACTTAAGAAATCTCCGCAATATTGGAATTATTGCCCATATTGATGCCGGAAAAACAACTGTAACTGAAAGAATCCTTTACTACACAGGAAGAACTCATAAAATTGGTGAAACACATGATGGTGAATCTCAAATGGACTGGATGGAACAAGAGAAAGAGAGAGGAATCACGATCACCTCAGCAGCAACAACATGTTTCTGGACTCCATCAGATTCAGACGTAAAGCAAAGAATCAACATCATCGATACTCCAGGACACGTTGACTTCACAGTAGAGGTAGAACGTTCACTTCGTGTACTCGACGGAGGTGTAGCAGTATTCGATGGAGCTATGGGTGTAGAACCACAATCTGAAACAGTATGGAGACAAGCGGACAAATACAACGTTCCTCGAATTGCTTTCATAAACAAGATGGACAAAATGGGTGGAGACTTTTTCATGAGTCTTAAATCAATTCACGAAAGACTTACACCAGACGCAGTCGCAATCCAACTCCCAATTGGAGCTGAAAAAGATCTAAAAGGGGTAATCGATCTTATCGAAAGAAAAGCTTATGCATTTGAAGGAGACATGGGAGAAAAAACAGTGGATATAGATATTCCTGAAGACATGAAAGCCAAAGTAGAAGAATATAGAGCAATAATGGTTGAAAAAATTGCAGAAAATGATGATGCATTAATGGAAAAATTCCTTGAAGATGCAGAAATTTCAATAGACGAACTCAAAGCCGGAATCAGAAGTGCAACAATCAGTAACAAAATTTATCCTGTAATGTGCGGAACCGCTCTACAAAATATTGGACTACAACCACTTCTGGATGCTGTTTGTTGGTTTTTACCATCTCCAATGGACATAGAAGATATAAAAGGAACTAATCCAAAAACTGGAGAAGAAATTACAAGAAAACCCGATGAAAACGAACCATTTTCAGCACTAGCATTCAAGATCGCAACTGATCCATTCGTTGGAAATCTTTGTTTCTTCCGTGTTTACTCAGGAACCCTGACATCTGGAAGCTACATCCTAAACACAGCAACAGGAGACAAAGAAAGAGTCGGACGTATTTTACAAATGCATGCAAACACTCGAGAAGAGATCAAAGAAGTAAAAGCAGGAGACATCGCCGCTCTAGTTGGACTAAAAAGAACAACAACCGGTAACACATTATCTGATGTAAACAACCCAATACTACTAGAATCAATCGATTTCCCAGAACCAGTTATCCGAATTGCGGTTGAACCAAAGACAAAAGCAGATCAAGAAAAAATGGGTCTTGCATTACAAAGATTGGCGCAAGAAGATCCAACATTCACAGTTAAATCAGACGAAGAAACAGGTCAAACAATCATCGCTGGCATGGGAGAACTTCATCTAGACGTCCTAGTAGACAGAATGAAAAGAGAATTCAAAGTAGAAGCAAATGTCGGTGCACCACAAGTTGCATACAGAGAAACAATTACAAAAGAAATCGAAATGCAAGAAAAATACGCAAAACAAACAGGTGGTCGTGGTCAATTCGCCAACGTACACCTACGAATTACTCCACAAGAACCTGGAGAAGACTATGAATTCAAAAACTCAATTACAGGAGGAAAGATTCCAAAAGAATACATTCCAGCTGTTGATAAAGGTATCAAAGAGGCTATGACAAAAGGTATTATAGCTGGTTACCCAGTAGTAGATATCAAAGCTGAGCTATATGATGGCTCATTTCATGATGTTGATTCATCAGAAATGGCGTTCAAGATCGCAGGTTCTATTTGTTTCCAAAACGCTGTAAAACAAGCAAACCCAGTACTTCTTGAGCCAGTAATGAGCGTAGAGGTAACTGTTCCAGAAAATTATTTTGGTGACGTAATGGGAGATGTTAACTCTCGACGTGGTCAAATCTCAGAATCTGGTGACAGAGGACTAATCAAATTCATAAAAGCAGAGATTCCATTAGCAGAAATGTTCGGGTATGCAACCGAGCTAAGATCAATGACACAAGGACGCGGAAACTACACTATGGAGTTCGGGCACTACAACAAAGTTCCAAATAATGTAGCAGAAGAAATTATTGCAAAAAAATCAGGGAAAACAGAGTAATTTCATCTTGCCTACAACAAAAAATTCAGATAATATTCTCGCGCTGTAACCACAGCGCCTAATACATTAATTTTTAAACAAAAAAAATATGGCTGATGAAAAATTTGATAGAAGTAAGCCCCACGTAAATGTTGGGACAATTGGTCACGTTGACCACGGTAAAACTACTCTAACTGCTGCAATTACAACAGTAGCTGCAAAAAAGATGGGTGGTGCTAACAAAGCCGTAGCATTCGACCAAATTGATAATGCACCGGAAGAAAAGGAAAGAGGAATTACGATCGCAACATCTCACCAAGAGTATGAAACAGAAAAGAGACACTACGCTCACGTAGATTGTCCAGGACATGCTGATTATGTAAAGAACATGATCACAGGTGCTGCTCAAATGGACGGAGCAATTCTAGTAGTATCAGCCGCAGACGGACCAATGCCACAAACTCGTGAACATATCCTTCTTGCTAGACAGGTTGGTGTTCCAAAAATCGTAGTTTTCCTTAACAAGATGGACATGGCTGATCCTGAGATCGCTGAACTATCTGAAATGGAAATTAGAGAACTATTGAACAAATACGAATTCCCAGGAGACGATACTCCAATCATCAAAGGTTCTGCACTTAAAGCACTTGAAAATCCAGATGATGAAGAAGCAATAAAACCAATACTTGAACTTCTTGATACTCTAGACACATACATTCCAGAACCAGTTCGTGAACTAGACAAACCTTTCCTAATGCCAGTTGAAGACGTTTTCTCAATAAAAGGACGTGGAACAGTTGCTACAGGAAGAATTGATCAAGGTATCGTCAAAATTAACGAAGAAATCGAAATTGTAGGAATCAAAGACACTAGAAAAGTAGTAGTTACAGGAGTAGAAATGTTCCGAAAACTGCTAGATCAAGGTCAAGCTGGTGATAATGTAGGAATCCTACTAAGAGGTATTGAAAGAGAAGAAATAGAAAGAGGACAAGTTCTAGCTAAACCTGGATCAATCACTCCTCACACAAAATTCGAAGCTGAAGTTTACATCCTTAATAAAGACGAAGGAGGACGACACACACCATTCTTCAAAGGATACAAACCTCAGTTCTACATCCGAACAACTGATGTTACAGGTGCTGTAGAACTTCCTGCAGACGTAGAAATGGTAATGCCTGGTGACAAAGTAAACATGATTGTTACACTAGGAGCTCCAATCGCTCTAGACGAAGGAACTAGATTCGCTATCCGTGAAGGAGGACGAACAGTAGGAGCAGGAGTAGTAGCAAAGATTATGGAATAATAGCCTTAGAAAAACTTTTTGAAAAGGCCGCTTGAAAGAGCGGTCTTTTTTTATTTAAATTTCCCAATTGACTTCCCCACCCCTATCCTATATAAATCCATTACAAAATTGATTTCTTGCTTTTAAGGAATCACTCGCGAGAAACTCTCTCGCACGGGACAGCTCAGACGGAATTTCCATCAAAGTCATGAAAAATGACCGAGCCATCCCAGCCCGGTAATTTAACCAAACACACCATGGCAGCATCACAAAAAATTCGTATCAAAATTCGATCTTTCGATCACAAAGTAATCGATGAAACTACAAAACTCATCATCGACACAGCTGAAAGAACTGGAGCAATGGTTTCAGGACCAATCCCCCTCCCTACAAAGATCGAAAAGTTCACAGTAAACAAATCAACATTCGTTCACAAAACTGCACGTGAACAATTTGAAATGAGAACACACCAAAGACTTATCGACATCACAGAAACAACAAACAAAACAATTGAATCACTTTCAAACCTATCACTCCCTGCCGGAGTAGAGATCGAAATCAAAATGCTACAAGAGTAGCCCCAAATTCCGATTTTTGGTATAATTTAAAGGTAAAACTCATTCTCTACCTATGGAAATCCTACAATGGTCAGCACTGTTTGCAATAGCCCTCGCTGCGTTAATCAAATCCGCAGATATTTTCACAGACAACGCTGAAAAAATAGGACTACATTTTCGTATACCACCATTCATTATTGGAGTCACAATAATTGCACTTGGGACTTCACTCCCAGAGCTTGCTTCCTCTATAGTTGCTGTAACAAGCGGGCATTCAGAAATAGTAATAGGTAACGTCGCAGGTTCAAACATGGCAAACATTCTGCTAGTATTAGCAATAACTGCAATTGTTGGAAAACACTTATACGTAGACAAAGACATTATAAATATTGATCTGCCAATACTACTCGGTAGCTCAATCTTCCTCTTTCTAACCGTAATGGATGGCGATTTCACGTTTGCCGAAGGAATCTTAGCAATTCTCATCCTGATAACTTACATTATCTACAATGTAAAAAGTCACAGAAAGATTAATCCGAAAGATAAACGCCAACTATCAAAAGAGAAACAAGAAGTTAAAAAAGAAGAGAAAAAAGGCAAATTATCAATAAAATACCCTCTATATCTGCTAGCATCGGGTGTCGCCCTCTATTTTTCAGCAGACTATTTAATCCATTCAGTAATAAAACTTTCTGAAATTTTCGAAGTTGGTAAAGAAATCATCGCCGTATCCGCAATAGCAATTGGTACATCCCTTCCCGAACTAGTAGTCTCAATTGTTGCAGTTAGAAAAGGAAAAGTGGACATCGCAATCGGAAACGTAACTGGCTCAAACATCTTCAACGCTTTGGGAGTAATGGGAATACCAGCCCTATTTGGCACACTCACAATCCCACTAGATATCATAGCTTTCACCATTCCAGCCCTTCTTCTCACAACAATCCTCTATTTGTTTGTAACAATGGACAAACAAGTCTCACAATGGGAAGGAATTACACTTCTAGTTCTATACATTGCGTTCATTGGAAAAATCCTTGGACTAATCTAGAAAGCTACAATTTTTTTCTATTGACTACCCAAATCCCCATCTGTATATTCTCTTAGCAATATGACGTTGCAAGTTAATTTACGCCTCAAGCGGGTTTGCCGAAAATCTTCTAGAGGTTCGCTCAAAAAGCGATTAACCTATACAAATTATGTCAGGTATTATCGGTAAAAAAGTAGGTATGACTCGTCTTATTCAAGATGATGGTCGCGTGATCCCAGTCACTGTCCTAGTGTGTGAACCTTCAGAGGTAGCACAGGTAAAGACAGTCGACAAAGATGGATATCCGGCGATAGTCCTGGGTTTTTCTAAATTGAAAAAGCCTACAAAGACCAAAAAGTACAAATTAATGAAAGAATTCAGAATCAACGAAGACGAACAAGAAAACTACAAAAAAGGTGATCAAATCACGGTTGAATCACTCCAAGATGTAGAGACAGTAAAAATTTCATCTGTATCAAAGGGTAAAGGTTTCCAAGGAGTAATCAAAAGACACAATTTCTCAAGAGGCCCAGAAACTCATGGATCACACCACCACAGAGAACCAGGATCAATCGGAGCCTGTGCAAAACCAGGTCGAGTACACAAAGGAAAAAAGATGCCAGGTAGAATGGGTGGAGCACAAGTAACACTTGGAAAAGTAAAAATCGCACATTTAGACACTAAAAAACATATAGTCGCTCTAACAGGACCAGTTCCTGGTCCAAACGGAGGATTAGTAATAATAAAGTTATGAAAGTAGATCTCTACACACAAAAAGGAGAGAAAAACGGACAGATAGACCTGCCAAAGGAGATCTTTGAAATACCATTCAACAAAGACTTAGTTCACCAAGCATTAGTTCGACAACTTGCAAACAGAAGAGTCGCTATAGCTCACACAAAAACTAGAGCAGACGTAAGTGGTGGTGGACGAAAACCATTTAAACAAAAAGGAACAGGTAATGCACGACAAGGTACAATCAGAGCACCACACATGAGAGGCGGTGGAGTTGTATTTGGACCAAACAAAAACCGAAACTTCGTTAAAGACATGCCAAGAAAGCAAAGAAGAAAAGCTTTATTTTGCGCTCTTTCTGAAAAGGCTCGCGATAATGAAATAATCGCACTTGAAGGTTACACTTCAGAGAAAGCTCAAACTAAACCTTTTGCAGAAATGCTCAAAAAACTACCGATCGAAAGAAATGTACTAGTTGTAATCGCAGAAAAAGATCAAGTGATACAAAAATCAAGCAGCAATTTACCAAATGTGAAAACAATTTTAGCTAACTACGTAAACATCCAGGACCTCCAGAGATACAAAAAGGTCCTTTTCCTTAAAAACGCAATCGACAAACTAAAAGATACATTCCTTACCACAAGTAAATAATGGACAACTACACAACAATAATTAGACCAATAACAACAGAAAAAAGTTCTGCACAACAAGCAAACGGACAATACATGTTCCAAATCAATCTAAAAGCTACAAAAATTGACGTAAAACACGCAGTAAAAGCACTTTATGGAGTAGATGCTGAAAAAGTTAGAATCATTCTCGCTCCAAGCAAAAAAAGACTTGTTGCAAGAGGAAGACTTCTGACAAAGAGACCAGTAATGAAAAAAGCATTGGTAACAATGAAAGATAAAAAGACTATAGATCCAAATAAAATCAAAGAATCTAAATCAAAGAAAAAGTAACCGCCCGAAGGGCAACCACACATGACATTAAAAAAGTATAAACCAATAACACCGGGTCGAAGACAAATGAGCACAGCTTCATTCGATGAAGTAACTAAGACAAAACCTGAAAAATCTCTTACAAGAATAAAAAAGAAGATTACAGGACGAAATAACAGCGGAAAAATCACTGTAAGACACAGAGGAGGAGGAGAAAAAAGACTATACAGACAAATAGATTTCAAAAGAACTGACAAATTGAACATCGAAGGTAAAGTTACGTCTATAGAATACGATCCGAACAGAACAGCGTATATCATGCTCGTAGTCTACAAAGACGGTGAAAAAAGATACCATATTGCAACTGACAGAATAAAAGTTGGAGACAAGATCATCACAGCAGAAAAAGCGAAAATCAAGAAAGGAAACCGAATGCAAATCAAACACATCCCTATTGGATACAGCATCTACAACATCGAATTACACAAAGGAAGAGGAGGACAAATGGGAAGAAGTGCAGGAACTTCAATCAAACTAGTTTCACTCGAAGGAAAACACGCACAAATCCAAATGCCATCAGGAGAAATAAGATTAGTAGACAAAAACCATTACGCGACAATAGGACTTGTGAGTAACGGAGAACACAACAACATTAAAATAGGAAAAGCTGGAAGAATGAGACACATGGGACGAAGACCACAAGTAAGAGGTAAAGCAATGAACTGCGTTGATCATCCACACGGAGGTGGTGAAGGAGGAGCCCCAATCGGACTCAAACATCCAAAAACTCCATGGGGATTACCAGCTCTCGGATTTAAAACAAGAAAACGACACTATACAGATAAAATGATTGTAAAGGATAGAAGGCGAAAGTAACACTTGAGCCTTCCCGCGACCTAAGGGGAGCGTAGCATGAGCGGAAGCGAATACATTATCCCAATAAATAATTAACTAAACATGTCAAGAAGCGCAAAAAAAGGACCATTCGTAGACCCAAAGCTAATGAAAAAAGTTCAGAGGCTTGAGGACAGTGGACAAAAAAGACCAATTAAGACTTGGTCCCGTAACTCAGACATAGCACCAGAATTCGTAGGACACACATTCGCAGTACACAATGGAAAACAATTTATACCAGTATTCGTAACTGAAAACATGGTTGGACACAAACTCGGAGAATTCTCTCCAACTAAAATGTTCAGAGGTCACGGAGGTAAACTAGCTAAATAACCAGCGCGAAACGCGCTCCAACAACAATGAAAGCAATACTAAGAAGAGTCAGAATATCACCAAAAAAAGCAAATTTGATTGCGGCACTTGTTCGCAACAAAAATGTTAAGGAAGCTATAGACATTTTGAAATTCACACCAAAAAAAGGAGCAAAAATCCTAGTAAAGGTAGTTGAATCGGCTGTAGCAAACGCAAAACACAACTTTAAACAAAACTTAGAATCACTATATATAAAAGAAATCATTGTAACAGAAGGTGTCACTTTCAAAAGGAGCCTTCCAATATCAAGAGGACGAATGCACCCAATTTTAAAGAGAACATCGCACATCACAGTAAAAGTTGAAGCGAAAAAAGAAGACAAACCAAAGAAAGCAGCACCAAAAAAAGAGGAAGCGCCAAAAAGTGAGAAGCCTAAAACTGAAGCAAAAGAAGCACCAAAGAAAAAACCAACACTTATAGTTAAATCTAAAAAAATTGAGAAGCCTTCAGAGGCTAGCTCAGACGCTGAAAAAGCGTCCTAACCCAAAAGAACATGGGACAAAAGGTAAACCCAAAAGTAATTAGATTAGGAATAACCCACGACTGGGACTCAAAATGGTATGCCAAAAAAGGAGCATACAAAAAATTATTCCACCAAGATCTCAAGATCGAAAAATTAATTAGAGAAAAACTTGAAGCTGAAGGATTATCAAAGATTGAAATAATGAGAACTCAAGGAAAAGTAATCATAAACATTCACACATCAAAACCAGGATTAATTATCGGACGTGGAGGTGAAGTTATTGAAAAATTGAAAGATGAACTAGCAAAAGCATTCAAAATCACATTCGCAATCAACATAAAAGAAGTAAAAAAACCAATGCTTGACGCACAAATCGTTGCTGAAGGCATCGCAAGACAAGTTGAAAAGAGAATTTCGTACAGAAGAGCAGCAAAAGTTGCAATTGAAAAAAGTATGGAAGCAGGAGCAGGAGGAATAAAAGTCTACCTAGG
The DNA here is from genome assembly GCA_029939035.1 of Candidatus Altimarinota bacterium. GTDB lineage: Bacteria > Patescibacteriota > Gracilibacteria > UBA1369 > LOWO2-01-FULL-3 > JAACEU01. Next base: position 13,339 of record JAOZTS010000022.1, read on the forward strand.
AGGAAGACTCAATGGAGTAGAAATCTCACGAAGTGAATTCTTCACTAAGGGTAAAATCCCATTACATACATTCAGAGCCGATATTGACTACGCTTCCCTACCAGCTCAAACAACTTACGGGAAAATCGGAATCAAAGTATGGATTTACAAAGGTGAAATATTCAAAAAAGATCTAGCAAACAATCTAGCTCAACAAATAGAAGAAATTAAGAGCGCGTAGAAGCACGAAGCTCTGCGGAGCGCCATATGAATTTAACCGTTCGCAAAGCGGACACATTATCCCAAAAACGACATGCTACAACCAAAAAAGCAAAAACATAGAAAAGAATTTAGAAGAAGATCCCACACAAAAGGGATCGCAACTAAAGGAAACAAGATAAGCTTTGGAACATACGCCCTAAAAGCACAATCTGCCGGCGAACTCACGTCACGACAAATTGAAGCAGCTAGAAGGAGTATGACAAGATATATCAAGCGTGGAGGAAAGATCTGGATCACAATATTCCCACACAAACCAGTCACACGGAAATCAGCAGAAGTACCAATGGGATCAGGAAAAGGAGCACCAGACCACTTTGTAGCGGTTGTAAAACCAGGAAGAATCATATTTGAAATGGAAGGTGTAGAAGTAGAAATCGCAAAAGAAGCAATGAGACTAGCAGCCCACAAATTACCAATTAAGTGTAAATTTATTAACTCTCAGGAAAAGTAATGTTAAAAACAGACGAACTAAAAAAACTAGAAGCTGGAAAACTACTCGAAGAGCTTGAAAAAGCTAAAAAAGAGTTATTCAAAATCAGATTCGACGTGGAAAGCGGACAATCAAAGTCACACCACCTAATAGGAAAGAGAAGGAAATATATTGCAAGAATTAAAACATTAATTAAACAACAACAATAATGAGAACAATCAAAGGAACAGTTAGTTCAAACAAGCAAGATAAAACGATTGTTGTTACTGTGCACTCTTACAAAAGTCATCCGAAATATAAGAAAAAATATAGAGTTTCAAAAAAATTCCACGTTCACAACCCAAGCAACAAAAAATTCGAGCTTGGTGACAACGTAACATTCTACGAAACAGCACCAATCAGCAAACTATTGCATTTTGCAAAAAATGACAGAGATCGGAGT
>JAOZTS010000023.1:0-1742 GCA_029939035.1 Candidatus Altimarinota bacterium
TCTTTTGTTGGGATTTCTTTCCCTACATAGATCATGAATTCTGGTTTGTTAAGAAGGGATGTCAAACCACCGATCTTATATTTCCCTTTTTCCATTGTGTATTCCACTCCGTTGAATGTTGCTTTTTCACCTTTTGCTGGAGTTTTTGGATTGTACTCTGCTGGCTTAGTTGCTGCAGATGGTTTTTCTCCTGGTTTGCCTGTGGCTGCACCTGGGACTTTTCCTCCGGCTTTTTTGATTGCGTCGGTGAGTTTTTTTAATGCTTTTCCTACTTTTACGGCTGCAGGTCTAATTGCAGCTTCATAATAGGCTCTTGTCGCTGCTAGATCTTTAAGTTTTGCCAATTCTGCAGGAGATAGTGTTTTATTAAAATCACCTAATGTGGTTCTGAGATTTGCGGCTGCTTTTTTTACTTCTGGATCTTTTGATGCTGTTCCAATTGATTTCAATGCGTCAGCAGCTTTTTGTCTTAGCTTTGTGATAGCAGTTTTGACTCTTTTCGGTAGGTATTTTCCAAGGTTAGGAAGCTTTGGAGTTTTTCCTTCAGCTTTGAGGTCTAGGACAAAGCTAACTCTTGAGTATCTGTCTTTGATTTTGTCCCCACCAGTTTCTACGGCTCGAGTAATAACTGTGCAATTTCCTTTGTAGAATAATGAGTCTGCTTTTGTCATGTCTCCTGAAACACTTTCTGCTCTTTGTAGGGCAAGAAGTGAATTGAAAACTCCTCCTCCTCCGAACCATTTTGCAGGGTTTGCTTTGGCTTTTACCATGAGGGCTTGGAATTTTTTGTCGTCTGTTGCGTTGGCTAATTGCATGATTTCTGGCAAATGCTGTTTGATTTGAGGAATGCTTGTAATTTTTGCTTTTAGTGAACCTTTCAGTCCTTTGATCTTTTGTGCAATTGGGAGAATTCTTGTTCGTACACTGTCTGTTGATCTTGTGCTAATTGCTGTTGAGTTTGCTCCTCCTTCTACTACCATTTTTACTCCTGGGATTTTGCTAACTAATGAATGAATTAGTTTTGCACAACCTTGGAGTTCTATTGATTTTGCTGAAGAAGATTCGAAATCTAAATAGTTACAATTTAATTGTCCTAGAATTCTCATAAATATACTGATCGTCAGAGTTTTCTCATTTTTATTCATTAGACCAGCTGCTTTTAGTCCGAAAATTAGCTTTGCGTCTTTGCCTTTTATACTATCAAGTAGTGCGGCAGCGATGATTCTTGATTCGTGCTTTTTGATTCTAGCTACTATGTCTTTTGGTAAATTCTTTTTTCCAATAAGCTTTTCTAACTTTGTGAGCATCTTTTTGGTCTCAATGCGGCATTTTTTCCCATTTAAATCTAGTTTTGTTCCTGTGTAACAATTCCTTGTCGCTTTTAGTACAGTTTGAATCGTAGCAGTGTAAACTTTTATCTTTTTGATTACTGTTTTGACTGCAGGGATTTTCTCCAAAAATGTTATTACTTGGGTAGCTTTTGTTGGGAATTTCTTTAATGCTTCTTCGATGTTTTCAGCTTTTTTAAGAGTGATAATTGCCCCATCAAGTCCTTTTGATGCCACTCCCAAAGATTTGATGGCTGCTGTATGGATTTCTTTGCTGTATCCGAGAAGTGTTTGGATCGCGACCTTTCGAAGGTTTTCAGGAAGCTTTTGGATTCCTGGAAAATCTTTGATCCTTTTCTTGAGTTCTGCTTTGATTTGATCATCTGTTAACAGTACTTTTGCTGCTTCTAATAG
>JAOZTS010000023.1:1842-14390 GCA_029939035.1 Candidatus Altimarinota bacterium
TGAGTTCTGCTTTGATTTGATCATCTGTTAACAGTACTTTTGCTGCTTCTAATAGCATTTTTGCGCTGTCTACTTTTGTTTTTAGTGCTAGTAATTGTGGGTTTAATTTTTTTAATTTTGCGTTTAATTGTTTTAGTCCTTCGGCTGTAAATTCGCCTTTTGCTATTTTTTTGTAAATTACTTCCAGAACTTTTAGTTTTGTAGACATTTGTCCTTTTTCTTTTGCGCTGTGCTTACTGGCAGTTTTTATGAATTTGTTCACTTTACCGATGAGTCCAGTTTGAACTTTTTTCCAGTCTACATTTTTTAGCTCAACTGTTGCGCTACCTCCTAGCACTCCCTTCAGCCTATCTTTTTGCTGTTTTATGCTCAGAGTTGCAGTGCCGGTTCCAGCTGTTGCTGGCTTTGTAGTGGCGGTTGTAGGTTTGTCCGCAGGTTTTTTACCTTCGAAAACCAATCGAGATTCCTTTGAAATCTTTGTGATTGATTTGAATAGTTGTGTTTGTAGGTTTTTCATATTTATTTTTGTTTAATTTTTATATTAAATATTTTTTAATTTTTCTAAGAGTTTTTCTTGTTCTACCTCGTCTTTTTCCCTATCAACCATCTCAATATCTTCTTTTTCAAGTTTTGAAAGTCTTATATCCATTTCATCAATCTGAAGCATCAGTTCCATGATTGCTTTTTGCTTGTCAGCATCAATTTCTTTCATTTTCTCAGCTTCAATTATGTTTTCTTTTTCGAAAAATGGACAAAAGAGTTCCTCCTGTTGTTCCACAGGAAGGTTTGAAATTTCTTCTACTCTCTTTTCTTGCTCTTCTTCCGGAAGTGCACTGAATTTTAGGGATTTCTCCATGAGTTCCCTTAGTTTTTTACTTTTGATTTTTTTTAGGTCTGACATATATTTGTTTTTATTTTTTTATGCGAGCTTATAACCTTTGAAGATTATTAGTTCTTTTTTGTCTAGAGTCGGATGATTAGAGAGTTTTCCATATATATATTCACCGCTTTTTCCTTTCATTCTGACAAAATTACCTGACCCTGCTTGTTCCATGCCTTTGGGTAGGAATGAGATTCCCAGTGGTGCCCAGTTTGTATTTGCTTCTTTTAGGCCTGCAGGAAAGTTTTCAGTAATTGTTCTTGCGGTAAAATTTGGTTGAGTCCTTAACCCGTCTCTTACTTTTTTTAGTACAGCATCTGCGTCCGTTTTTTGGGTGGCAGCTAATTTCTTAGTCGTTGCATTTGGCTTTTTTGTGGCTACTTTTTTAGTTGCTGCTATTCTTTGCATTTCTTTCTTAAATTCAGCAGTATTCAATGGACCATTAGAATCTTCTCCCTCTACTCCTATTGAGAGCGCTCCAGTGTCCATACTAAGTCTACAAGTAATTTTTTTATTGTCGGGAGTCTTTCCGCTAAAAATGAATTCACCTCCCTCTTTAAATGCCTTCTCCTCATTTGTTTTTGAATCTGGAGTCAAGTTTATTCCTGCTACCTTAAATGGTTCTGTTAAATTCTTTGCTCCAAATTTGTTAATTACTAACAATACACTTTCCTTTTTATATTTAATTCTTCCTTCTTCAGTATCAGCCATTTCAGTCTTTGGCAGTGTTACTAATTTATCTAATTTCACATTTAGCTCTAGACCAATACTTGAACGTCTGTCTGATTTTTTTGATTTTCCAGTTGCGGCTGTTGCTAATGCAGTACAGTTATCTTGGAAAATTATTGATTTATCGTTTAGTGGTCCAGTGACACTCACAATTCTTTGCAAAGCAAGTAGAGTGTTTATTGGACCTCCAGCTCCAAGTGCATCTGGATTTTTCTCTAAAAATGTTACAAGTGGGCTTTTTCCTCCTTCCTTTGGAGCCGTGCTTGAAAGAGCTATAAACTTGACCAAAAAGTCTGCACTTGCAGCTAATTGAGGATTGCTGTTAATTATTTTATCTCTGTTTTCTGGTTTTAATTTTCCGAAACTAATTGCAAGTTTTTGTAGACCGATAATTGTTGGGATTGTCTTTCCATTTAGTGCAATTTTATCTGAATCTGCTCCTCCTTCTACATTGATTTTTATCCTCCCATCTTTCCCAACGATGCTTCTCAAAAGCTTTGTTACAGCTTGTAACCCTGCAGCTTTTTTATTATTTGCACCAAGAGACTCATATCCAATACTTGTTTGAGTCAGAGCTTTTATGAATAAACTTACTGTCATTTTATTAGTCCCTTTCGGAGCTATTGATGCTTTTACCAATGCTTGCAAAAGAGCATCTTGTTCATCGTCTCCCAGATTTTCATAAATATCCGCAGCAATAATATGCGTTTGGGCTTTCTTTGTTTCTGCAACAAAATCCTCAATGGATTTTGAGCCATCAGTCAACCATCCTTTTAAATCCTTCATCCATTTATCGAATTGGACTTTTGCAGCGCCTTTCATTCCCATTCCAGCTTTTCCAAAACTATCTCCCCAAGTACTTAGAACTATTTGAATTGATTTTACGTATTCTTGGATTACTTTTTTTACATCTTTTATCTGTTTATAGTCGCCAAGGTCTTCCAATGCTTCCTCCGAATTTTTTGATAGAACAGATGTCTCCCCAATAATCTTGTCCACATTCTCTGTTGATGCAGATTTTAACTCTGTGTCTATTGCGTTGAGCCCTTTGTGAATCGAGGCGTGAATTTTTTCACCATATGTGTTTTGAAGTCTAGTTACAACTATGTCTATAAGATTGTCGCTAAGGTTTACTATCCCAGGAAGACCCATTGCAAATCCTTCTATTTTGTCATTTACTAATTGCTTCGTTATGAGCTTTTTCATTTCTTGGACCTTATTTCTTGCATAGTTAATTTTTACTGCTAATTTGGCCCTTTTAATTACGCAATTTAGGGCTTTATTGAACTTTGCAACTTCTCCTTTCGTTAAACCATCTTTCAAAATGAGAGTTAATTGCGCGTCAATTGGTCCGAGCAATCCTTCCATTTTCTGCTCAAAATCTTCTGTGTGCATTCCTGGTCTTTTTGCTTTATCTCGCCATTTTGTTGCGATACCACTAAACTTATTTTTTAGGCTTGCTGGTGTTACATCAGAAGGTTTCTTGGCTTCTTCAGCGGCAGCTTTTGCGGCTGCTCTTGCTTTTTCTGCCTTAGATTGAGTATTGCTGCTAGCTGAAGATGATGGTTTGTTTCCTTCAAAAATCAACCTGCTTTCTTTCGCAGATTTATTTGTGGAATTGAAAAGAGAAATGTAGAAACTTTTCATATATTTTTGTCGTGATTTGTTTTCTCACGAATTGGTATTATTTTACCATTTTTTGACTTTTTTGTAAAGTCGGTAGAGGAGGTGGATTATAGGTTTGAATGAAAATTCTTGGGGAGGGGCATAGATGACGTGTTTTCCGCCGAATTTCTTTTTGAAATTTGTGACTCCGGCCCATGGATGGTTTGGTGAATTTTCTGGTGCAATTCCGAGTAGGTCGTAGTGTTTTAGGTGTTTTTTCTTGGCTTCCTTCATTGCGTGCCATTGGAGGAGGTATGGGGCCATCACGTTTCTGTATTCGTTGCCGGACGCTCCGAAGTAGTAAATAGCTGTATCATTGAATTCTGTGACGATAATTCCAGCAATTGGCTTGGATTCGTAGCTCGCCATGTAGAGAATTGCGTTTTCTGGTAGTTTATCGAGCATTTGTTGGTAGAAATGTCTGTCGTGGCCGTGGAATTCATCTCTTTTTGTGGTTTGTTCGAGTAGGGAATGAAATGCGTCGACGTCTTTGGATTCGTGGATTTTTACTCCTTTTTTCTCTGCTAATCGGATGTTGTAGCGACCTTTTTGCTTCATTTGTTTGAGAATTTCTTCTTCAGATTGGGTAAGGTCGATTACGAGAGTGTTTTCTGGTTGAAAACCGGAATGAGTTGGTTTGAATCCTGGAATTTTGACAGATTCTGAAATTGGCGGATCAATCCGGAAGAAGACTGCATTTTCTTTTTTTGCCAAGGGTTTAAGGGCGGCCAAAAGTGCATTAAATTGGTCGTTTTGTATAAGTGGTCCGCGCGCTGAATAAAGCCAACAATACCCTTTTGGAAGTTCTTGCCGAATAATCATAGACCCCCCAATGATTTTGTCATCACTTTCGAGGACAATTATCCAATATTTTCCGCGAAATCTTCCCCAAGAGGAAGTTTGGTGGATGGATGCAAGTGGGTGAGTTTTTATAAATTCGTCCCATTTATGTTCTTCTGATTTTTCTAGGATTCTGGCTTTCATGTGGGAGATTGTAGCATGACAGTGGGCAAAAAGGTACGGGGAGTGAACGGTTTGAGACGTTTTGAGCTCCGCTCGTACGCGGGGGTGGGAGTTGGTTGGTGGCTCAGATTGGTTTTTCGCTCATGGTGACTTCGATTGTCGTGGTTGCAAAGACGGCGAAAGCGCCGATGAGTGCCCAACCGGAGCGCATGTCGTAGGTATTGTTGGCTTCAGTCCTCAGGACATGAATGACAAGCAACAATGCTACGATTCCTGCGACTCCCATCACTATCTTCAGAAAGTCTCTCATTTGTGTCCTCCTTTGAAAGAAATGTCTCTCCTTCCTTTATTTTCCAGCATGAAAAACAAAAGAAGGGAGACATAACATATGAAAAGAAGAACTAATCGTTCACTCCACCTTTTTGCCCACTAACTTGGTAGGGAACCTCGCTCAGCGCTCGGTTCTGTTAGTTCATTTTTTGGCGGATGAAAGCCGGTATGTCAAGTTCGTTCTCGGTTTGTTTGATTGGCAATGAATCCGGTGATGCTGATTCAAAAGTAGACCTTGGTCTAAGTAGTGAACCTTCGTTTTGCTTGTAATCAAAGCCAGTTGCAACGACGGTGATTTTGATTTCACCAGTGTATGAATCGTTGATAACTGCACCGAAAATAATGTTTGCCTCTGGATCTGCAGCTTCTGTAATTACACGAGCCGCTTCGTCAACTTCGAACATGCTAAGGTCATTTCCACCAGTAACATTGAATAGAACACCTTTCGCTCCATCGATTGATAGTTCGAGTAGTGGACTTTCGATAGCTGCTTTTGCCGCTTCTGCTGCTCTATTTTCACCAGTTCCATATCCGATTCCCATAAGTGCTGAACCTGCATTTTCCATAACTGCTTTTACGTCTGCGAAATCCACATTTATCATTCCGTGAACTGTGATCAAGTCTGCGATTCCTTGGACACCTTGTCTCAAAACGTCATCCACAACTGCGAATGCGTCGTTCAAAGGAGTCTTTTTATCAATAATAGAAAGAATTTTGTCGTTTGGTATTGTAATAAGTGTGTCTACTTTGTTCTTTAGATTTTCTAGACCTTCGTCACCTTGAGTTTTTCTTCTTTGTCCTTCAAATGAGAAAGGTTTTGTAACAACTGCAACAGTTAGGATTCCCATTTCTCTTGCTGCGTCTGCAACAACTGGAGCTCCTCCTGTACCTGTTCCTCCACCTAATCCGCAAGTTATAAAGATCATGTCGCTTCCTTCGATTGCGTCTTTAATATCGTCGATCCCCTCTTCTGCTGCTTGTCGTCCTAAGTCTGGATTTGATCCGGCTCCCAGTCCACGAGTAGTTGCTTTACCAACGTTAAGTTTTGTTGGAGCTTCTGAGTGGTATAGAGCTTGTGCATCAGTATTAATAGAGATGAAATCTATTCCTTTAAGTCCGGATTTGATCATTCTATTAACAGCGTTTCCTCCACCTCCTCCAATTCCTAATACTTTAATATTAGCGACAGGAGTTATTTCTGGAGTAACCTCCATTGTTCTTGGTTTTGATTTTACTTTTGAAGAATCTTTATCTCGTTGTGAAGAGAAAAGATTTTTTAGATCTTGGTTGTCATCTTGTGTAGACATGGCTATTAGATTAATAGGATGCTAATTATTACCGTTACTTGACACAATGTCAAGGTCAAGTGTGACTTCTACGGAAAGAGGTTTTTCATCCAGTTTTTTATACTGCTTAAGCCCTTTTTCAAGCTTACCCCTCTCATGCCAAGTCCGGCATGATGCCTTCCTTCAAATCTGGAACCCCAAATCAGCAGCCCAATTGCTGTTGCATAAGCTGGGTCATCAATCTTGTCAACGACTCCATCGTAATTTTGAGGAAAGCCTATTTGCGCTGGAAGATTTAACGTTTCTCTTGCTAAATCTATAACTCCTGGCAATTTTGCCCCTGAGCCTGTCAGAATTACACCCGCAGGAAGCATTCCATCTCTGTGTATTTTTGCTAATTCGTCCTTTACTAGTAGGAAAATTTCGTGATATCGCGCTTGAATAATCTCTACAACTTGTTTCTTTGATACTAAATGCGTGTCAAGTTTGCTTATTAATGATAAATCTATCGTTTCACGGTCATTTACGTCTTCTGGTGCTGTTGATCCGTACTCGATTTTCACTTTTTCTGCTGTATCAATAGAAGTCCTTAGACCTATAGCTAAGTCGTTTGTTACATTTTCTCCGCCCACAGGGATAACTGCCGTGTGAAGCGTTGCTCCGTCCTCATATACGCTGATTGAAGTACCTCCGCATCCAACATCTACCACTACAACTCCAAGTTCTTTCTGACGTTTAGATAAAACCGCTTCTGCCGGCGCTAGTGAGTTTGGAATAATGTCATCTATATCAACTCCTGATTGAAGTACGCATTTCTCGAGATTTTTGATTGCAGGTTCAAATCCTGTAACTATGTGAGTTTCTACTTCTAGCCGGATTCCTGTCATTCCTACCGGATATTTCACTCCTTTTTGCTCATCCACTGTGAAAGTTTTTGGGATAATTCTCAAAACTCTTCGATTGCTTGGAATTGTAACGGCCTGAGCGGCTTCTAGTACACGATCCACGTCGTCTTCTGAAATCTCGTTTTTGTCTTGAGATACAGCAATAACACCCTTTGAATTAATAGATTCCAGGTGATTTCCACCAAGTCCCATAAATACGTGGTTGATTGGCTCTCCTGCCATTCTTTCAGCATCTTCAAGTGAAGAAGACACACTGTTAATTGTTTCTTCGACGTCTATTACTGATCCTTTTCTTAGTCCTGTAGATGGCGCAATTCCTACTCCAATTATATTAGGGGTGGATGAATCGTCTTCTTGGATTCCAACGACAGTTCGGATTTTTGAGCTTCCGATATCTAAACTAGCTACGATTTTTGGTCTTGCCATAGATGAAAATTAAAGTCCCTTTTGCTTGTGAATGGATCTTACAAGAAAACGCTTGTGGGTGCAATCTTTTTTACATATTTTCTTTGAGGTGTTCAATTTTTTTATTCGGCTCTATTGCTAGAAGAGAGATTGTTGTGTTTCGTTTTCCTCAATTTTCTTCTCCTGAGAGTGGTTGTTAAATTTGGATAGCCGACTCATCAATGCTTTGAACCCCAACTCTCCAAATAATGTAAGAATTTTTTCTTTGTCATATTCGTGGGTTCTACACTCTTCTAGGTTCAATTTTATAGGTACGTCGGTGACTATCGTTGCCAGTCTTCGGCTAAAGAAAGCGTTTTCTTTGTTGTTTTTGAGGTTTTCGTGAACTCTTCCGGTAATTTCATCCAGGTGGTCATAAATGTTTTCGAGATTTCCGTATTTTTGGAGCAAAGTTTTTGTAGTTTTTGCGCCTACCCCAGCTACTCCTTTTATATTATCTGAGCTGTCTCCTTGCAATCCTTTCATGTCTGGAACTTGGGAAGGTTTTAGCCCGTATTTTCCAAGGACTTTTTGTACATCGTAGACAATTGGCTCTTTTATTCCTCTGGCAGGGGAGAGGACGAATGTTTTTTCGGTAACGAGTTGTAGAGTGTCCATGTCTCCAGTGAAGATGTAGGTTTTCAGGTCATCTTCTTCTTGTTCGATCTGTTTTGCTAATGTTCCGAGCACGTCATCTGCTTCGAAGCCCTCTATTTCATAGATTGGAATTTCGAAAGCTTCTACTACTGATCGGATTCTTGGGATTTGCCCATAAAGCTCGTCCGGTGCTTTTTTTCTGGTCGCTTTGTATTCTTTGTATTCTTTGTGGCGGAATGTTGGTCCTTTCATGTCGAATGAGACCGCTATGTAGTCAGGTGTGTTGTAGTTCAGAAGGTTTAAAAGTATCGAAGAAAAGCCGTATACAGCATTTACCAACTCTCCTTTCGAGGTCTTGAATGGTGGCAGAGCGTGGAAGGCTCTGTGGATCACCGCGTTCCCATCTATTAGTATTATTTTCTTCATAATTAGTATCGACTTTTCGCTCATTATAGGGTACAATACTTGGATAGCAAAAATAAAAACAAATAAAAATAAATGGAAACGAATTCTGTCAGCAAATTGATCCAACAAAAGAAAGAAACGAAGGCATCTATTTCGAAGAAATATTCCTTTTCCAACAAAAAACCATTACTTGGAATTTTCCTGGATAAAGATCTATCTAAAGATATTGAAAACAAAGTTCATGTGTTCCTAGAGGCTTCACAAGAACTGGATGTCGAAGTTGTAGTCCTAGCGGATGGTAATTTGGATTCTCTTCATCTCCCAAATGTTATCTACCTTCCATACAACCGAAACAACAGAAAAACTCTCCTAGAGGCTTCGGATATGGCTTTGGTATTTGACTTTAGCGATGTTGAAGAAATGCTGCTGAATGGAGTTATTCCAATTAGTTCACTTCGACCTGAAGTTTCTGACTACAATCCAAACCGGGAAACCGGAAACGGATTTATTTTTAAAAAGGATAGCCCATGGGCAATCTTTGCTGCATTGGTGAGGGCACGAGAAACTTTCAAATTTCCATACGACTGGAAACACATCATAAGACAGGGGATGAGTTCAGTAAAATCTTAGACCTGATTGGAATTGGATCAGTCTAGGCTTCTTGAGCTGCTACCTTCAGAAGTAATGCTTGTGATCGTATCAATGATGTCTGAGAAATTGATATATCTGATAATATCCAGACCCATTGCTTTTCCGACTGTTCCGACAATTACAATTGCCAAGATGGTAATAATCAAACCGATAATCGCGTATCTAATTGTAGATACTGCAGACTTGATCTTCTCTTCTTGTCCTCCGGAAAGGATGAAAGAGATACCTCCTACGAAGATGAATACTACTGACAAAAATCCAGCAATAATAATCGCATAAGCAAGACCTCTATTGATGATTTCTAAAATTTCGTAATTTGATGCGGCCTCAACAATTGACTTGCTGCCACCACCTGAAATTCTATCAGTTGCCATAGGAATATGTTTAAAAAGTTACCTTTATACTGCTTAATGAGTTTACACTTAAGCTTCTTCTGGTTCAACTATCTTTAAGTTGACACGTGCATTGTTCTTTGAACCGATGATTCTCAGAAGAGTTCGGATAGACTTTGCAGTCTGACCATTCTTCCCAATGAGTTTACCCATGTCCTCTTTATCTACTTTCAAAGAGATGAGTACTCCCATTTCATCAACCGTTCGCTCCGCTTCTACTGCGTCTGGATTTTCGACTATCGCCTTTACGATAAACATGACGAAATCCACATCTTTTTCTTCTTCTTCTGCCATAGCGTTTTGGTTACAAGGTTAGAATTATATTATTCAGGTTTTGTTTCTTCTTTAGGTTCTTCTGCTGGGGCTTCCTCCTTTGCAGGTGGTTCCTCAGCGGGAGCTTCCTCAGCTTTTGGCTCTTCTTCTGGAGTTTCTTCTTTTGGTGCGTCTTCTTTTGGAGCCTCCCCGGTAGGTTCTTCCTCTGCTGGTGGCTCTTCGGCCTTAGTTTCAGCAGGAGTTTCTCCGACAGGCTGCTCTGGAGCAGGCGCTTCTTCTTTTGGTGATTCTTCTTTTGGTGATTCTTCGGCAGGGGCTTCAGATGGGGTCTCTGCAGGGGCAGCTTTTTCGCCACCTTCTGCTGGAGCCTCGGCTGGTGCCGCTGGTGCTTCAGGTTTTGCTTCTACTTCTTTTTTCTTCTTAGCTTGTTTATTTCTAGGTGCAATGAATTTTTCTAGTCCTTCTAGCCCTTCCTTTTTTAACAAAACTGCCATGGTATCTGATGGAGTTGCTCCAACAGACATCCAATATTTTACTCGATCCAAGTCTATTTTGAAAACTTTTGGATCTTCGGCTGGTCTGTAAAAACCCAATTCTTCTATGAATTTACCCTTTATAGGCGCTGTGTGTTCTTGAACAACGACCTTGAAACTGGGTTGAGCTTTCTTACCTGTACGGCTTAGTCTAATCTTAAGCAAATTGTTTTCTTATCGGCTAAATGCGGGGTCTATTGTAAAGTTTGGGTAGTTAAAGTCAATAGAAAGTTTACTTTAACTGAGCTCGTAGATTCTTGATTACTACTTGGCCTATTTTGTCATTCATTTCGGCGATGATTTTTCCCTTTCGCATAACCACTTCTTGGGCCCAGGCAGAGGACGCTACGTTCACTACTAATACTGAATCTTTGTAAAAAGCTGGGGATACGCTTTCACCAGGAGACTCCTTATCCGGAAAAAGTTCTGGAATAAGGGTTCGAAATTTTTGGCATATGTCTGCGGCTTTCACTTCTCTGTATACCCCAAAACGACCAGCGGCTGTGTTCATGAAATTTTGGAAAGGTTCGAACATATTAGTTGAGTGATCTTTTGATTACTTCGTATGTGTGGCGGCCCATTTTCTCCCAGGTGAATTCTGATGCGCGCCTGTGGCCTTTTTCTACTAATTCGGCTTGGAGGTCAGCATCTTTATATAAGGATTCTATTTTGTTTGCAATGTCTTGGGGGCTTTCCGGATCGAAAAATATTGCGTTTTCTTGCCCACAGACTTCTGGGATCGAGGAGCGATTTGAGGCGACGACAGGTGTTCCGCATTTCATAGATTCTAATGGTGGAAAGCCGAACCCCTCGTATAGAGAAGGAAAAACGTATGTGTGAGCTGCGTTGTATAGGTGGATTAATTCGTCTTCTTCAACCAGATCTGTGAAGATGACGTCATTTTGCAGATCATATTTGACGACTGTGTCTTTGACTTCTGGGTAATGCGGGTCTGGTTTCCCTGTGATTACTAATTGGAGGTCCACGTTTTTTCGAAGTATGGCGAATGCCTCGATTAGGCGGGGAAGGTTTTTGTGGCTTCTCCATACGCCTGTATATAGGAGGAATTGCTTTGTGATTTTATATTTTTTGAGGGTTTTTTCTGTGATTGCGGGATCTTCGATGAGTGTGAATTTGTCACTAATACCATTATATATAACTTCGATTTTCTCTTCAGGGATGTGAAGGTGATCTACTATATCGTTCTTTGTGTTTTGTGAAACTGCTATGACTCTCTTGGCTTTTTTGGTAGCGTTTTTGATCGTCAGATGATAGGCGAGGCGGTGATACCATTTGGTCATTTTGTGGCCAGGGTATATGGAAAGAGTGAGATCATGGATTGTGACTGTGTAGGGCCTGCGGTATAGAATTGGGACGTTGAAGTGGGGGAAGTGGACAATGTCACAGTTTTCTTTTTTTAGAATTTTTGGGAATGCGAGTTGCTCTCTGAGGGAATAATGTTTTGCGTTTACGAGAACTTTTTTGATGCTTAGGTTTGGTGGTTCGTATTTGCTGTATTCAGGTTGATTGAAGAAAAGAACAAACTCGTGTTTGCGCTTGTACTGGTCGTTAATCTTGATTAACTCTTTGACAAGTTCATGGGTATAACGACCTATACCGGTGAAATTTGAGCTAAATATTCTGCAATCGATTCCTATCCTCATAGCCGGAGTATAGTTGAAAAACAGCTTGTTTTTAAAGGTGAAATATATTATCTTCCGTCTGCACTTAAATTGACAATGCGGAGCGGTAGTTCAGCTGGTTAGAACGCCTGCCTGTCACGCAGGAGGTCGCGGGTTCGAGTCCCGTCCGTTCCGCCATTTTCATACGATTTCATTAAGCCCTTTTTGATGTGCTATAGTGACGTAAGATTTATGAATATTGTATTTGACTTGAGCGCAACTTTATTGTATAATATATGTAAATCAAAATAAATATTTAACAAAAAAACCATGAAATCAATTCCACTGAAGAAGATCTTTCTGATCTTTTTGCCTGTGCTGATATTGGTGGTATTCGCAAGTTGCGAGTTCACTTTTAGCATTGGTGGCGATGACGCCGATGACAAAACAACCGAAGAAGGGGTTGTTGAAAACGATGATTCTGACGATAAGGATGACAAGGACGTCGAGGATGACGAGGACGATGAGGACGAGGACGATGATTCGGACTCAAAAAAGGATGACGAGGACGATGATGATGATGATGATGATGACAAGGACGTCGAGGATGACGACGATGACAAGGACGCTACCGACGAATTTCTTGAAGAAATCGTAAAGGGAGTGATTAAGGAAATTGCAGCTGATGGTGAAGACACTATCGGTAAGCAAGAAACTGAAGACCCAGAAGGTATTAGACCTACAAACGCTGTACCTCCAGGAAAAGAAGAAGCTCCAAGAGAAGGAGAAATTGCTTCTGCAACTCCTTCAAAAACTATCGAAAAATCAGCAACTACAGTGAGACCTAGTACAGCAAAGGCTCCTACAGAGGTA
>JAOZTS010000024.1 GCA_029939035.1 Candidatus Altimarinota bacterium
GCTAAGGAGTACGTGGTATTCCCAGATCAAAAATCCAGCCAGTCTCAATTGTAGGATCTCCCTTCATGATCTCATTCACAGGAGGGTAAGTATCAATGCGGCCAAGAACACCAGCAGCCACAGTCGTCTGCACTGTAATCGGATCAAACTCACCCGGATAATCTTCTTCCGCATCCTCCGACAGCCCAACCGTCAAAATAATAGTAACCGTAGGATGAGCACGAAAATCCGGCTCTGCAAAAGCTTTGTACGGATCCTCTAGTGGTTGAATAATAAATCTCAACTCCAGTATATTCGCCCTCAGTGGTGAAATCGGCACAAACTGTGTGCCATTAACATCAAAAAGCCCAATCAAGTCAGATTCTTGAGGTAGACGAATTTGTGGATCGAGTTCAGAGGGTTGTTTACCAATCAAATCTAAATAAGGAATTGCAATAGCGCCGTTAATAGTTCCAGGTTCGTCCTCACAATTAAATTCATCCAAACAGGTAAACGAATCCACAAATCCATTTTGATCAAAATCAATTCCTCTCATTCGCACTAATCCAATTGCATAATCGAAAGAATTTATCTGTTTTTTCGCAATAATCGTCTTTTGTGTCCCGGTATTATCAATCAGGAACAAATGATCAGTCACTCCATCAGTACTACAGCCTCCAGCATTCCCTATATCCTCAAAAGCACTTGCACTCTTGGGATCACCATAAAATGGATTTTGACCAACATTTATATCGGTCGACAAAGTATAAACAACTTCACATTCATTGGTAATAGGGTCTTTGTACGAACATTCCAGTCCTAGATCCTCAGGATTAAATGTTGCCAACCCGTCCAAACTTTTCCCAGGATCATAAAATCGACTTCCATAAACCCCATGATTAATACCAAAAAACACGCTCTCCGCAGGCTCACCTTCCTGAATCACACAATAACTATAATATTCATCATAATCGATCGTCCCAGTCTGAATCTCCTTGGTCAAAAGCTGCAACATAATCCTAAGATCCTCATAAATTGCATTCTGCACAGAACTTTTCTTCTCAAGCTGAACAATATCGATCAAAATCGTACTCGACATCATCGCAACAATCGCAAAAAGGCTTATTGCAATCAAAACCTCAATTAACGATAGACCTTTTTTCATTATTATAAGAAATTATAAAGCAATAATTCTCTCTTCAAAGACCGCACCTTTTGTCCCTCTTTCCACTCAACAACCACCTCAAAAACTGCATACTCATCCACACCATCAGCAGGCGCATTATCAGCTATCGAAATTACATTAATTGCTCTGTAAAAAATTGTAGGCTCGGATGAAGACGTAGTTCCATACAAATATCTGCCATTGTCTTCGTGCAGCAGATATTCAATATCAGGGTCGGTATCTGACAAGTCCAGCTCTTCACCAGACCAATTGGTCATATACCACTTTCCACCCTCTTCTTCTGGGCGATAGTTTCCACCCTCACTCATCTTAAGCGGGCAAATATCAACACCACTATTAGGCTCCATCTCCAGCCAACAATCAGGATCACCAGGCTGCAGCAGCCAATTCGTATCACGCACACTCTTTATCGCTTCCATCCCTTCTGTAGCCAAATTCTGAGCAATCAGATAATTCCTCGACAAAACAGTAGTCCGAACAGAAGTCTGAATTATTGAAGCCAAAACCAAAGACCCAATAGAGAGCATAGCTATAGCCAGCAACGCTTCTGTCAGTATAAGACCCGATTTGTTTTGTCTAATTTTCATTATTTAGTTATTTCTTCAGCGATCCCAGAAACCTGGAATATATAAATGTATTTACTTAAGTCTAGCCCCTCATCATGAAACTCCAAATCAATTCTCTTCGTATTCACTTTATCCATCAAGAGAAGGCCAGTATTAGTAGTAGCATAAGACGAAAGTTCACCTGTTGCGAATTCATAATAAAGGTAAATTGGGAGGTGATAGCTCGCCTCATCATGTGAAAATATAATTTCATATGGACTCAAATTCAAAGTTTCCAAAGGCACATCTGCACCACCATACACATATGGAGTATCTACCTCACCAAACAGAACCAATCCCTCATGTGAAATCTCAATCCCATACCTGTCATAGATGTCACTATCCTTGTTATTAATTGCAAAAGATCGAGCTTTTCTTAGATCCGAAATGATCGGTTTGTACTTTGAGAAAAATGTAAAAGTGGCGCTCGTATCAAAAAAACTTGTAAGCGCAGCCACAGCAAGCATCCCAATGAGGGTAATGATCAGCAGAACTTCAATTAAAGTAAAAGCTTTTTTATTTCGCATATCTTGATTATAATGGGTGCGACAAAATTATTCCAGTATCATGGAAAAATCCAAAATAATTAAAGAAGACGGGTTCATAGCAATCATCGCTTTGAGCATCTTTTTACTTCTCAGTCTTTTTGGAATAATAGTACAGCGAGTCACAACCGACTCCCTCAACAACGTCGCTACCACAAACAAATACAACGAAGCCAGCGACATAGCCGACTCAGTAATCGAATATTTGCAGTACGAAATGTCACAGCGTGAGGCGGGATTTAGCATGGACGAGGTGGAATGCGTATATGTGGAAGACACAACTCAGCAAGGTTGGAATGAAGAAATTTGCGACAACATCGACGAACCTTTAGGAATTGGTGGCAAGGAAATTACGATAACTATGGAGGTGGAGGGGCGGAATGATGCTCTAAATGAGAAAGATTATCTGACAGGGTACGGTCCAACAGGAGGGGATGTTTTTGTAATTCCTCACCTGGGGACAGGTGACGCAGGCAGTAAGTGTGATGTTTATCAGTCTGAAATTGAAGAAGCAAATTGGGACTCAGCCGTAGACGCACACATTAGTCGTAAAGGCCAAATAGTAGAAACTACAGAAAATGAATTTATGGAGCAGATAGATTATCCATGTAATTGGAACAAATTGTCATTTGGCAGTAGTTCGACTGATAGAGTAGCAATTCCATTGTATTACGATGAAAGTGAAGCAGGAGACGTACAATCCATCATAGTAAATCCATTTTTAGATATATACGATACAAACACTGATGTTAAAGTGAATCAATTAATTGTAAGAATTAGACCACCTTGCGAACCATGTCTGAGCACAGATTGTCCTGCAGACAAGACTTTTTGTGACGGGACTCAAACTCATAGATATGTTTTGGACGATGGAGGTGGCCAAACCGAAGAAAATGACATTGTTGTCCAATGGCAAATATCAGGGGAATGTGATGGGGAGCCTTGCAGTTTGATCCCGTATGCTAAAAATGTTATGAATCATGATTATATTGATGTGTCTGCTTCCTCAGTAATTACAGAACTTGAAATAAATAACACCTGGGGAATAAATTTTGAGGTTCTACATTTTGCATTAAACAGTGGTATAAGCACAGATGATTATAAGGAATATTTAATAATTGATGAATTAAGCGGAGAAATTGAAAAACCAACTCTTATTTTATTTCTAAACGAAAAATTATTAACTAGCCCGGGCTTAAACGTCCCTTACCTTGAATATCAAATCCTTACTGACAACCCAGTAGGGAGCCCAAATACTCAAGCAATTACAACTATAAATATAGATGGGTATGTTTTTGAGAAAACGCTTACTCAGCAAGAAGAAACATCCCTTATTGACTTTGCAGTACAGAATTAGCTTGACAAATTGCGCAAAAACGGTAAAATAACATGCTTTATTAACCACTATAAATATGAGCGAATTAGCACAAAATAACGATATTCTAGAGAAGAAGCCAGAAGCTGCAATTGTCGCAGCAGAACAAGGTGAAGCATCCGAAACGATAAGCAAAAATGTAGAGATAGTTTCGATTAGTCAGGTTTTGAGACTAGAGGCACCTGATGGCAAAGAAGATGAGATTCTTTGTATTGGTGAAGTAGAGGATTTAGGAAATGGTGCGACAGCAACCAAAGCAAAAATTGTACCAATGGAAATAGCCGGATTAATAGAACCCAACGAACCAAGAGCAAAACAAGGCATGACTAAGAGGGCTTTAGCAGCAACAGTAGCTGCAGTCTTAGGTGGTGGAGTAGTAGTATCTGCAGCAAGTGGGTGTAATTTGGTGAACGGTGAAGGAAATGCAGCAGGAGACCAAATGAAGAAGAATATGACATCAACTGATTACGCAAACAACTTCCAAGACCAAGGACTAGCATGTTTTAGCCAAGCTGGTGACAAACCTTTATCCATAGGAACTTTACCAAATGGAGATAAGATTATTTTATTTTCAAGAGGAGATGAATGTTTTGGTGTAACAGCACCAGATTATCAAACAGCTGCAACTCAGGAATGTACACCGCAATTAATACAAATAGATGGAGATTGGTATGGTGGCACTCCTCCAATTCCATCATGTACAGCAGATGGAACAAGAATAGCTGCCGTAAGAGGAGGTGAAGGAGTATTAGGAGATTTGACAGTTACCGGAGGTGTAATAGAGTCTAGTAATGAATTTCACCATCCTAACATTCAAGCAGCGAGTAGACTTAAGTTTGTAAGAGATGGAGGTCAACAATTCATTCTTACTAATAATGGGTCTGGTCTTGATAAAGTTAATTTAGATACTCAAATTGTAGATAACACTACCGTACCAGTTGATTGCGACCTACCTTCAAAAGACGACGCCGCAAACATCTGGCTAGGAGCAAGAGAGATTGGAGGAGATTGTACAGTCATTCAAGCACCAACTTTACAAGGATTAGCTTCAAGCATAATTCAAATTCAAGGAATTCAAGGTACTTATATGGGACCAAGCGCAGGAGACAGTATTTTATTCTTCAACGCAGCAGACGGAAACCACTACGCAGTCGTTCTCCCATACTGTGGAGACGGAACTTGTGACGCCGGGGAAGATTCAAGCAACTGTTCAGCAGACTGCGGAGCTCCACAAGAAGACGCTGGGGTAGATGCAGAGGTCGATGCAGAAGTCCAGAACGATGCAGAAGTACAAAACGACGCAGAAGTTCAAAACGATGCAGAAGTCCAAAACGATGCAGAGCCGCAAAACGACGCAGAAGTAGACGCAGAAACCCCACTACCATGTGACAAATACAAAGGAAATGCTGACAGCAGATTACAATTAAGTAATGGAACGTGTGAAATCACTGATTGTGAGGAAACAGCACTTCAAGAACTATTAACAGTTCAAGGAGACTGTACCGCAGAAGTAGATGCAGGTGGGACATTACCAAAAATTCACGCTCTTTATTCTGCAAACGGATCAAATGGAGGAGCATTACGATTGGATCTAAAGGATTCAGAAAATCCACAATTACTATTCGGAGGAATGCACACAACAACAAACGGTAATGCGCACACAACTACCTATACAAAAAATGGACATACAGTTGCAACTGTAGCTGAGGGAACAGAATTTAGAGAAGAAGAAATGTCAAATAGTAGATACAAAATTGAAATATTGGATAAGACTGTAAATGTACACAAAAACGGAGATCTTATGGGGACATTAACTGACACAGGAGAAATTATATTAGATTTGAGCGGAACCGTAACAAATCCAGATGCCGGAGTAGATGCAGGAACTGATTCTGGAGTGGATGCAGGGACTGGAGAAAAACCTAAACCAGGCTGCGCAGAAGGTTGTAGCACATCAAATGGAGCACCAACCACTGAACTCGCACTTGTTGCTGCTGCTTTAATGGCATTAGCATGGGCAAGAAGACGAAATGAAGATCTCGCTGAGTCAGAGAGAGTACCAGGACAATTATTGAGTAGAATGGGAATACGAAAAGCATTAAAGGAAATATTCAGAAAAGAGGCTTAATAGAGAGCCAGATTTATGCTATAATAACTAGATTTAATATCTTGTTATTTTGGCAAAAACTCTACTGAAAAATAAAGCAATATCCTCTGTTTTGGTCGGTGCTGTTATTACACTCCTCCTTACAGTATTTTCGTTTACAAATTTATTCAATTCTTGGCATCTGAAAATTGCAGATACTTTGTACGCAAATAATCAATCTTCTGATGAGATTGTGATAATCGGAATAGATGAAAAAAGCACATATAGATCGCCAGAAGGACTAGGTCAATTCTCCAAATGGAGCCGAGAAAATTATGTAGATTTATTAGATGTACTTGGTGATGATCCAAAAGTAATCGTCTTTGACCTTTTATTCGATACAGAAACTCAAGAAATTCCGATTCAAATGATAACAGATCTGAAATATGGGAATACTGATCAAACTTACGAAGAATTTATAGATGCCAATTCAACAATTATCGATAATTCCATAGATAAAGCATTAGCAGAAAAGTTTTACGAAACTGAAAATTTGGTATTAGCATTTCATTCAAACAATGGGAGCCCAATATTCCCATTAAATAAATTCAGCATAAATGCAAAACTTGGAGATGTAATTGCTGAGGTTGATGATGATGGGGTGCTTAGAAAAACACCACCATTTTATCAAGATGAAACCGGATATTATTCGGATATGGGTATGGCTGCAGTGCAAGAATACTTAGATGCAGAAGATATAAATGTGACCCCAGATTCGCTAACAATTAAAAGCGCAACAAAAGAAATTCAAATTCCACTCGAAGAAGGCAAAATGAATATGAATTTCTTTGAGAATCCAGGTCACACTCACATTTCATTTATAGATGTAGTAAATGGAGATTTTGATAAAGAGCTAATACAAGACAAAATCGTTTTAGTAGGAGTCACAGAACTAACAAGTACTCAAGACACTGTCACAACACCACTATCAGAATCAAAGATCATATTTGGCGTCGAATTCCGTGCAAATGAAATCCAAACAATCCTCGATGAAAAATTCCTCACAAACCAATCCACTCTAGGGAAAATCGCAACAATAGCCCTAATCTCAATCGCTCTAGCATTGATAATCATGCACCTCGGTGCGATCCTTTCTACAGTGATTGCGATTGTCGCTATCGTCGGGTATTACATGCTCGCTCACGTATTATTCCGCACAGGTTTGATCGTGAACATGGTGTATCCGTTTATGGCGATTATCCTCACCTTCCTAGCTTCTTGGGTGTATAAGTACACGATCGCGGACAAAAAGAAGCGTGAAATGAAATCAGCATTTGGGCACTACGTAAGTGACAAATTGGTTGAGGAAATCAGCAAGAATCCAGATCTAGTGAAATTAGGAGGAGAAAAACGGCAGGTCTCAGTATTCTTCTCGGATATAAAAGATTCTACGAAAATGTCTGAACAAATAGACACAGCTCTGTGGGTAGCACAGATGAACGAATATTTCACAATGATGGAAAAGGTGATAAAGCAAGTCGGTGGAACGATCGACAAATACGAAGGGGATGCAATTATGGGATTCTTTAACGCACCAATCCCACAAGAAAATCACCAGGCACTCGCACATCTCTGTGCGTTGGAAATGAAAAAAGCATTGGCAATATTGCACAAGAAATGGGAACCAGAAGGTAAACCATTATTAGAATTTAGGATCGGTATAAACACAGGTGAAGCAATCGTCGGTAACTTCGGATCAGCAGACAGATTCGATTACACAGTAATGGGGGACACGGTGAACGTCGCTTCCAGATTGGAAAGCTCAGCAAACAAAACATATGGGACCAAAATAATGGCATCAGGGTTCGAGAACTCAGACCAAATAGTAGTCCGAGAAATCGATATAGTCCTCCTCCCGGGGAAAGCAGAACCAGTAACTCTGCACGAACTAGTCTGCACAGCAACAGAGCTCACAGAAGAGCTCAAAACAGCAATCCAAACATACGCAGCAGGCCTAGAAGCCTACAGAAAAAAAGACTTCACAACAGCAATCGCAAACTTCGAAAAACTAGCAAAAGATCCACCAGCTCAAATAATGCTGGCAAGATGTCAGGCCCTAGCAAAAGGCGAACAAGTCGCAGGCCTAGAAGACAATATGGTCTTCAGAATATTCAACAAATAACTCAGTTAGGATATTAAATCAGAAAGGGGAGGGTCTTGAAATCAAGACCCTCCTTTTTCAAAGCATCTCAAGGATTTTTTGGCCTAGAAACAGGCCTAAGGATTTGGTGTACGAACCAGAAGGGAAAGGCTTGGGAAGGTAGAGGAGAAGATGGAAGTCGAACCAGAAGCACCAAAAGGTGGATCGATCACAATTGATCCAGAGAAGGGAGCCCAATAAGAAAAATCGGGTAGACCAGTGTCCAGCAAGTAAGCCTGAACATACTGGGAACCACCATGAATCAAAATAGACGCAGGCATATCCACACAGTCAAAATTGATAGACATGGAACCGGTGCCAAAGGAACCACTAAGATAAGGAGTCGGACCGGAAGTCGCAATCTCATACGTTCCTCCCGGTGAATCCATGTAAACAGTGTAACCCACGTTCGGGTCGCAATTATTCCATGGGTTCTGATATGCACCTTCGCATTGGCCAATAGAAGCATTGCACGATTCACCGCTAGGGCAACTATTGCAAACACCTCCACAGCCATCAAAGCCACATACCACACCAGTACACGAGGGCACACAACTGGAAACGCATTGTCCCAAAGGAACATCACAAATATCTCCAGTAGCGCAGAATCCGCAGAATCCTCCACAGTAGTCCGGTCCACATTCACGACCCGTACAATCAACTGTACAAGTGCATTGGCCGATAGCATTATCGCACACCTGGCCAGTTGCACAGGAACCACAATCCCCACCATATGGATTCGATCCACAGACTCTGCCATTGCAGTAGCAATCAGCAAAAGGAGCCTCTGGCACAGAGATTGTAATCTGATCAACGTCCACAAAGACGATGTCAGGCCCAGTAACAGCATGTGTTAGATCCAAAGAAACGTCGATTCCTCCATCAGAAGGCCTTTCCAAACACGTAATGTCAAAATGCCCGGTAATCGATTCGGTTTCGCCAGGAGAAACGGTGTTGTAACCAACACCATCCCTATAGTCATCGTCTGTCACCTGACAGATCGATGCAGCTCCAGGATCATCCATCACCAAGCGGAGGTCAATCACATTCACAACCTCATCTCCGTTGTTTGTGACGTCACATTCAATCTGCAACACCGTGTCTGGATTAACGCACTGCGTATCCTCAGGATCAACGTAGCAGTTTAGAGAAACGTCCAATACGAATTCATCTTCACTGCCTCCAGTTCCAGCACTATTGTCATCCGGGTCAACACAGGCAAAAACTGCCTGGTCACACTGACAACCGCTTTCGCAGTTAACATTTCGACAATAGCAGGGAGAAAGAGAAGCAACCATGATGAAATAATCACCACGACCGATTTCCATCCCCGGGGAGAAACTCAAAGCAGCAGAATCAAGCCCTCCATAATAATTAATAGTCTCCACATACCGATATGCCCAATGAGTTTTCGGGATATTTGGGAAATGGGCATGCGAAGGGTTTTGAATACTAATTACTCCAGTTTTCGAAGCGGCCTCAACTACGAACTTCGCAGCTTCAGCAAACTCCACTCTTTCATTAGGAAGAAAGTAATCCGCAACAGAATTCACAATTCCATATCGAACTGCACAGGCGACCACTCCAAAATACCAGTCGTCCTGATCCACATCCACAAAGGGTTCACTCGCTCCACAGCCATCCATCAGCCCATACAAAAACATAGGGACTTTCAGAGCTTCAGCACGAGTCAACTTGTCATCAGGATGCAAACCTCCATCCGCTTTGCCATCCAAAGCACACTCGGCATACAAATACGCCCCAGCCTCCGCCACGAGCGAAGACAGCGCACTCTGATCAGTAAACTGATGCCCCCATTCACGACCACAATTTGGAATCAAAGGACACCCTGGCAAAGCACCACATTCAGCAGAAAACCAGCCGCCCTCAGGCAACTCACCACCACCAAAAGTGTCGCCACTTTGGTCACACGAAAAAACCATATTGTTAGTCAGAATCAAAGCAGTGTAATTCCCATGAGAATCGTAGCGATAATCACCACGAACACATTTAGGCACACCATTGCCATCTGTGAAGCGATGGGGGATGCCTTCTCCAGAATCACACTCTTCAAACTGAAAATGAAGATGATAACCAGCAGAATCGCCAGTATTCCCAATCTCTCCAATCTTCAGCCCCTGGCAAATCTGCTGACCTTCTGAAATGTGATCAACAGAGCCATTAAGCATGTGAGCAGACCGCGAACATATATTATTTCCATGGTCAATTACTATGTAATTTCCCCATCCGTAGTCGAGCCCAGCATCTACAACGACACCATCAGCCGTGGCAAGAACTGGTTTCCCATTGTCTTCACTGCCAGGGAGGTTAAAATCCCATCCATACTTGCAACAATTCCAAGTATGGGACATTTCGGCATCACAATAATCCCAATCAGAATAATACTGATTGCACTCAGCGCAATGCTCCTTCCAGGACTGAGTAATTTCCCAGTCATAGCCTGGTGGAATAGGAACCTTGAAGCTTCGGCTCCCTCCTCCCATGTCAGGGTAGGAATAGTTAGAATTACTTACGGCGTTTGGTTCGAGCGTACACGAAGCTGAGAAAAAAAAAGCTACGAAAATCACTACAAAAATGGGCTTTGAAAACATGTCGGACCTCCTTGTTTGGGTTTGTTTCAAGCCAAAATTACCTCGAGATGTCAAAGAGCATCTCGTAAACTATTTCATCGAATGTTCACAAGAATGAGGATAGAAGTCGGGAAAGAAAGCGATCAATTAGATACTCAAGTTCACAGCCATTTCTATCGATGGAGCAAAATTGTACTGCTAAAAATAAAATCACAAATTTTAAAGAAAATTCAAAATCCAAAACCACAACCACATAACAAAAATCACTCGAAAAAAGTGTTGTCAAAAAATAAACAACAGTATTTCCTTGCCCAACTTTTCCCAAAGTACTAACATATTAGACACTTTAACCAAACACCAATGAAACAACTAATAATCATACCATTACTATCGATCTTTCTATTGAGTGCATACGGATGTGTAGCAGTCGAAGAAACGATTGAAACAGAAGGAACAGTAGAAACAGAAGAAAGGACATACGACGAAATAGGATTGTCCCCTCAAAGCGAATATCGCTTCAACGAAATGACCGACTGGGAAGATGAGATAAGTCCGGAATACCTATTCAAATTCAAATATCCACAAGAAATGAGGACACATTCAACAAGCAGCGAAAGATGGGGATACAGTATTGCGGTCTACCCTGATGAGGGAACCAGTCCATTCAGTGTAATGGTAAAAGATCCCACACTCATTACAGATGATTCAGAATTGAAAGAGTTATACAGTAAAAACCTGGAAGAATATTTGATTGAAGTATGTAATGTCAGCGATCTGGAAGAAATAAAGGACACTTTCAGAGGAAGAGATGCATACAAAATACTAACATCAGATTGCGAAGGCTATATTGAAGATGTAGACCATCTTAGATTAAAAAGATCCATTTTTACTGAATACAATGGTCTGGTTTACGAATTGTCCTATATGGATTACGCCTCAGCATTTAACATCCTAGTTTCATTTGAATTCATTCCCGAAGACGAAAGACCTGAAGTTCTGAGCAGAGATACTTATGAATATTGTTTTAACAAATTCAAAACCCAGAGCAATATAGAAAATTGCTTACAATACACATACATTGAAGAAGCTGCCTGCAAAGAATTCACGGAAAACATGACTTACAAGGCTGAGTGTTATTGGCGCTTAGCGTTACAAGAGAAAGATCAGTCGATATGTGAAAATTTGGATGAAGAAGCCACAGAAGGCGTGAATGATAAAGAAACTGTATATGCCCCTCTAGATTACAATGTTAGCAATTGTAAAGACGCCATTTCATACACAGCTGATGGAGTCGAATGGAATATAACAAGCGTAGATGTAGAGGGGAGAATTAGTTATAGCGGAAACGCAATTATTGAAGGGTGGGTCGATTATAAAACTTATTATGGAGATGAGGGGATTCCTGTTTTCCACGTTGCTGATATGACAAAATTGCCTCCAACCATTAGAAGTTCAGATCATTTTATTCAAATGGATGGTGTTGAATTGAAACAATACGAACACATTCCAGCTGAATTATTAGAAAAGTTAAAAGACTACGACGAAAACAATATGGCAACACTTTCTGTAAACGGAATAAGTGTCGGGTATGGAACTTCATACTTGTATGTGGTCGAAATGGTTGAATAACCTACAAAATTGTATCAAATACAAATTCGTCTACTTCTTCAGCTTTATCAGCGTCCCAAGAAACTAGCAGATTGAATCCATCATATGTATTTGCAACGTAGTATTCTAGCTTTCCATCTTTTTCTACACGAGCCGCTCGAACACCTGAAATATCAGATTTTCTTACAACCATAGATGAAGCCTCGACTCCGAAGTATTCAGCTAAACTTTCTGCGATTTGTTCTTCAGGTATTACAAAGGTCAAAGACTCGAAATCAGCCATCTTTTCAGCACCTTCAGCAGGTTCAAAATCTACAGATTCGTAATAAAGAACTGGTCCACCATCTACGAAACTAACTGCGATCAATCTTCCAGTAACTCCAACAGTGTCTTTTACAGCTACTTCTCCCCATGCAGGGTCATAGCAAAATCCTAAAGAAGTATCCAAAACCATATACTCTGACATGTCAGTATTACAGTTCAAAGAAATTTCAGGCCTTGTAGGCTCGTCAGGTGTAGAAACACCACCAACACAACCGATTAATAAAAGTGCAAACAAAAATGAAGTAAGTGTGCTTTTCATGATTAAAAATGTTAAAAAATTAAATGGATTTTATATATATCATTTTACGACAAATCCCGCAATCCTTCCCGGTACGTAGATCTCTTTTACCACTTCGCCTTCTTCCAAGTATTTAGCAACATTTTCTAAAGCTTTCGCCGCAGCAATTGCTTCTTCTTGGGTCGCATCCTTGGAGATTTCTATTTCACCACGAATCTTTCCGTTTATCTGAACGCCGATGTTGACAGTACTATCAACAACCGCTTCTTTGTCATATTGAGGCCATTCACTATCAACCACGCTAAAGTTTTCACCCAATAGTTCCCAACATTCCTCAGCCAAATGAGGAGCAATCGGAGCAATCAGTTGAACTATTATCTTTTTCGAATCTTTATCAATTCCGCTCTTCATCACAAAATTCACAAACTCCATCAAAGCAGCAACCACAGTATTGAACTGCATCTTCTCTATATCTTCAGAAACTTTCTTTATAAGTTTATTTAGATTTTTCTTTAATAATTCCGCGTCCTCAACCTTTTCTTCGCTATTCACAACATTCCAGAACCGATCCACAAACCGCGCAATTCCAGTAATCCCCTTATCATTCCAATCTCCACCATCCACAAACGGCCCCATAAACATCAAGTACATGCGGAAAACATCACTTCCGTATTTCTCAACAAATTCATCCGGCGAAACTACATTTCCTTTGGATTTCGACATTTTTGCCCCATCCTTCGTCACCATTCCCTGATGAACTAATCTCTTGAAAGGTTCCTTGAACCCAACAAGACCCATATCATGAAGAGCCATATTCACAAACCTCGCATACAACAGATGCATACAAGCATGCTCAGGCCCACCAATATACATATCAACCGGCAACCATTTATCCACAATCTTCTTATCAAACGGCTTGTCAGTCATCTTACTGCAAGGATATCTCAAATAATACCAACTACTACAAAGGAAAGTGTCCAGAGTATCCACTTCGCGCTCAGCTTCACCACCGCACTCCGGACACTTCGTCTTCCGGAAACTATCACTGTGATAAAGGGGGGATTTTCCATCACCCTTTAGCTTGAAATCAATATCCATCGGCAATTCCACAGGCAATTGATCCTCCGGAACCGGAACTTCTCCACATTTTTCACAATAAACAATCGGAATAGGAGAACCCCAATATCTCTGACGAGAAATAGACCAATCTCTAAGTTTGTAATTTGTAACACGCTTCCCGTAACCCTTCTCCTCCATATGATCCATGATTTTTACCGTCGCTTCGTGGATATCAATTCCATCCAAAAAGTCACTATTTATCATCGTACCTTCGTGTTCTTGAACCTGTTCCGGCTTCGTAATCTCGGACTCATCACCATCTTTTCCAACAACAACACGGATAACCTCAAGGTCTTTCTCTATAGCAAATTCAAAGTCCCTAATATCATGTCCGGG
>JAOZTS010000025.1 GCA_029939035.1 Candidatus Altimarinota bacterium
AGACTCGTAGTTGACCATGTAGTTGAATCCTTGCGGAGTCTTCTGTCTTCTGTGCTTCAGTTTTTTAGACTTAATAGCACGTCGAATAGTTTGAACTGATTTATTGCTTAAATCGGCAGCGTCTTGGATAGAAATGAGTTTCTTAGGCATGAGGATCAAAAGTTAAGAAATGAGTTTTTTTGACTACTCATAATTTAATACAAACTGCTCTCAATCCAAAGAAGAAAAATCTATTTAAAATTGACATATATTTAAGGTCTTTTCTCCTCCTGTTTTTTCGACAAGTAATAGACAAAAAACACGCCTCCTCCACCTGCCAAAACTAGCAGCCAAGGTAAAAGCTTCGAAATCTCAAACCCGCTCACTTCAAAAACCGAATTTTTCGAATAATCCAAATCAACAAGCAACTCCCCATCACCTCTAGTGATAGCCAAATCCGCCCAAAGGATCTTATCAATATCCTGCCTAACCACGTCCAAAGTAGAAACAACACCATTGTAGAAGGAAAAATTAAACTCACTTTCCTCCAAAATCTGAAAGTAAAATTCAGCAACAACACCTCCACCAACAGGGAAACTATCCTCCCTCCTCAACGTTTCACCAAAAATCACCCGACTTTCTTCATTTTTGACCAAATAAAAAGGATCTCCACCTCTCTCCAAAAAATCACCCGGTTCATATTTCAAGAAATCCAAACTTTCACTATCAAAAATCACATTAAACGCAGTCCCCAAAACCGGCTGCAACATCTCCCCGGCAACCACAGAAATTTTCAACAAATCACTATCCAGGAATTCGCCCTCCAAAGACATTTCGCCCATATAGACATCTTCGACTTCCTCCCCAAACGCAGTAAAAGAAAGTAAAACAAACCCAGCAATTACACAAATAAATTTTTTCATAATTCAAAATTAAAAAGATAAGCGAGAGGCTCCCCCCAAAACCTCTCACAATCAAAACTATGGATATGTAATTCCAAAACTTACTCCAACATCTATCAAATCACTTCCATCGATAATTCCATCCATTGTCGTATCGCACAGAGGATCATATTCTTCATCACCATATTCACTTCCATACGCTCTTGCCAACATTTCGATATCCCGACCATCTACACGATCACTTCTGTCCAGATCACCCAAAATTCCACGATCATCCATTCCAGAAGTACCAACCACGGCACTATTTACTCCATTTTTCACAGCAATGAGCTGGTAATCATAAGTCACTCCAGGCAGCAATCCAGAAGTATCAACATAAGACAATTCAGTCACTTCACCCAAAACTACATAATTTTCATCAACCATCTGTCTCATCACAATATAACTGTCTGCTCCACTTGTTCCAGCACTCCAATTTAGTTCCAAAGAATACCTCGAAGCGCCTGGGACTGCACTCAAACCAACAACACTATCAACTCCACCGGCTCCAGCTCCAACGTCCAAAGTCCCACCATCAAAACTCGCCAAAACATCTCCAGCAGAGTTCGACAAATAACTACTTCCTCCAATAGTCAAAGCAGTGCTATCGCCATCTACACCAATAACCGTAAAGTTCAGATCAAAAAGCGTACCACTCGCGCTCACTCCCGCAGGAGGATTCACAAGCCGCGCATTTCCCACAAGAAGAGTTCCTTCCACACCATTTTCCAGTCCAGAATTAAAAGCAGTCGCAGCTCCATCACTCCCCAAAACTCCAGAATCCGTAGCTGAAACAAAATCCAAAACCGCAGGATCATAAGTAATCTCAAATCCATACGCATAAAGGTCGCTCACAGAATCAACCTCCACGCTCACAACGATATCATCACCATTATTCACGCCAACAGGTGCAATCACAGTAACCGCAGGCCCTCCTCCATCGTAATTACTATTCACGCTTCCAGGAGTTCCCAAAATCTCGGTTCCACTCCGACCAACAGCTCCATTCGAACTCACAGCCGAAGCGAAATTGTCTGCAGTATCACCCGCACTCGGATCAATCCGTTCCATCGAAGCCTTCGGCGTCGAACTCCCAGCATACCACGCACCTCCACCACCATTCACAGTGTCGATCACAACGCCCCCACCATCTTTCAAGACCAAACTATCTCCGGCATTTGCCAAAGAAACAGGAATCAATGCATCAGCCACAACATCCGTCGCCACTTCAGCATCCTCAATCAAAAAGTAACCATAAGCCGGAATCGACCCCGCCGAAATAGTGTACGTAGAAGCTCCTTCATCATCCTCGATATACCAACCCGTCAAATCAACCGCCTGATTTGTGGAATTATAAAGCTCAATCCACTCATCACTGGTGCTGTCATCCGTTCCAGCCCAAGAAATTTCATTTATGACGACATCGCCCGCGCTATATGCATAAGCCGAAATCCGCGCAACAGAAAGTTGCAGCATCAGCGCAAACAAAGTCATCAAAATAAAAGATTTTTTAAATCTTTGCATAATAAA
This sequence comes from Candidatus Altimarinota bacterium, assembly GCA_029939035.1. Taxonomy (GTDB): domain Bacteria; phylum Patescibacteriota; class Gracilibacteria; order UBA1369; family LOWO2-01-FULL-3; genus JAACEU01. Next base: position 2,451 of record JAOZTS010000025.1, read on the forward strand.
TTTATGTTAAAAGGTAAATATTTTGCTACTCGCGAGAAAGCAAAACCAACCCTACCACCACAGCATTAAATAATTATGAAAAAAACTTAAAAAAATCCTAAACTCCCAGTCTCTTGACATTTTTGCGAAATATGCGAGAATAGGCTCTAAAAAAATATATGGCCAATAAGCCACCACAACCAGATACTCAACCAATACCAGAGGAAGCTCTGAAAAAAGCCCGTGCGGAAAAAAGAAACGGAACTCCAAAAACAAACGAACGTGGTATCCACGAATGCACAGATGAAGTTTCATGGACTACACATCGCAATGCCGCAAGACTTTTAACGGAAGCAGGATTCCCTATTTCAAGTACATCGATGTACGAAATGATGAAAATCCACGCTTCAGACGCACCCTTCAAAATCATTATCGCAACAAACAACAGAGCAGAAATTGGAGTCAGACTTGAAGATGCAAAAGAGGCAGCCGGTCCCATTATTTACAAAAGAGTAATAGCCCCAGAAAACGGAATATTCACTTCAAAAGTCGGGAAAACATGGGTTTCTGTAACAGCCTTAAAAAGAAAACATGGCATCTCAACAACAGGAAGGATATTGAAAGGAGTAAAGTCAATCGAAGCAAGAACTCACACAGGAAGACCGGTAAAACTTTATGATATGGAGACAGCGGAAGCCAGACTCCAGCCATTAGTAGAAAAGATCAAAAGAGGAGTCCTAATTGACCAAGACGGTTGCTACAAAAACGGGAAAGGCGTATGGATCACTCCATCAGCATTCTTCACAAGCCTCACACCGGAACAACAACAAAAAACTCCACAAAGATCACTGAGAAGATTCGCCCAAAACCATTGCAAATCTTTCCCGGTAATAACTTTAGACAGAGACGGTAACAAAAAGCTCACCAAACAAAACGTACACTTATTGGACGAGTTGAAAGAGATGCCCGCATTAGCTACATGATTCTAAAATGGTGGGTCGGGCGGGAATCGAACCCGCGACCATCAGCTTAAAAGGCTGCTGCTCTACCGACTGAGCTACCGACCCTAGTTATCAACGATAAAAATCTCCAACATTCTATGTGGAGACTTCCTCAAACGCAAGTCAATTTCTTGAGCTTACATTATAGTTTCCTTGTGTGAATAAAAACTGTGTATCAAGAATGCCAAAGCAGGCAACGAGAACCACACATTACTATTGTCCACAATCATCCGTATCATCTGCGATTGATTATAAACATCCCAAAGCGCAGTCACGGTATCTTGACCTCCTCCTCCACCAAGTAATGAAACTCCACTCACAAATACAAGTATCGCACTGATAATCAATCCAGCACTCAAAACCGCATAAACTACACTCAAAATAGTCCTGATAATAATTGATCGATCGTCAGAAGTATCAACCTCAAACGCTCCACGAACCGCAAACAAAATTACCAAAACCACAAAGATAACCACTTTAACAAAAACCATAGCTTCCTGCTCACTTCCTACAGCGGCAAGTTTCAAAATCTTCATGAATAATTCAGATCCACTCAGGGATTTAGCAAAAAGCGTACCTGCGGCATCTGCAGCAATCATCGAAACGTAAGTTCCAACAATCACTTTCAAAGTATTATCTCTACCAATAATCAAGCTATACGCGAGTATAACAACGAAGAAAACGATAACGAACAGATCCCAAGAAAGTGTAATATCCATGGCTCAAATGTTAATACGAACTACCAAAAAAGTCCACCCTTCTTGGTATCAATGCCAGCTTCTTTCGCTAATTGTAAATAAAGGTCCTTCTCTTTTTTAGAAAGTTTTTTAGGAATCAAGATTTTTACCTTTACCAAATGGTCACCTCTGCCGCTTCCAGAAACCTTTGGAACTCCTTTGTCAGAGAGCTTAAAGACTTTGCCATCTTCAGTACCCGCAGGAATTTTAATATTTTCTTTTCCATCAATAGTTTCAATTTCAACTTCGCCTCCCATTACTGCCATTACCAAATGAATTTCAGCTTCTCCGTGAATGTCATTTCCAGACCTGACAAATTTCTTGCTAGTATTTACAATCAAATTTATATATAGATCTCCACTCGGTCCATTATTCACACCACCCTCTCCTTTGCCACTTAAACGGATTGTTGAGCCATTATCCACACCTGCCGGAATCTTTACTTTTACTCTTTCTTTAACTCGCGCACGCGTCGTCCCATGACATTTCGTACACTTTTTCTCAGGAACTTTTCCCTCTCCATAACACTCATCACACGCTCTAGAAGTCGTCATCTGCCCAAGAATTGTATTTCTCGCTTCCCGTATTTCCCCCTCACCTCCACAAGCTTTACATGTGACAATAGATGATCCAGGCTCAGCACCTTTCCCACTACAATGCTCACAAACATCAGGTTTTGTAATTTCTAAATCTTTTTCACATCCAAAGACCGCCTCTTCAAATCCAATTTTGATAGCCGCTTCAATATCATTCCCACGCATCGGGCTCGATTTTTTCCCCCGAGAACGTCCTCCGCCACCACCTCCTCCAAAAAACGTTTCAAAAATATCAGCAAATCCACTGGCTCCATTTGAAAATCCTGAAAAATCAAATCCGCCAGCGCCTCCACCACCTCCTCCTGGAAAACCGCCTCCCTGAAATCCACTGCCCCCTCCAGGTCCAGCAGATCCGAAAGTGTCGTACTGTTGCCGTTTTTGCTTGTCTGACAAAATCTCATAAGCAACATTTATTTCTTTGAATTTAGTCTCAGCATCTTTTTCCCCTTTATGTTTGTCCGGGTGCCATTTCAACGCCAACTTTCTATAAGCAGCTTTGATCTCCGTTTCAGATGAACCTTTTTTGATCCCCAGAATTCCGTATAAGTCTTTGTTTCCTTTTGTCATAAAAATTTATTTAGCTTATTAATTATACATTCTTAAAAACCGATTGTCTAGCACTCTAGGGCCGAGAGTGCGAATTGAGGAAAAGACCAAAAAAGTGGTCATATGACCACTTCCGGAAATAGCATTGCTACTAGACAAATCCTCAGATAAAATGCTCCCGCAAACAGACACTCGCAAATCCCACTACGGCGCCATCGTCTAGGGGTTAGGACGCCGCCCTCTCACGGCGGAAACAGGGGTTCGATTCCCCTTGGCGCTACCATTGAAAAAACAGCTCTGCCGAAGGTAGAGATGGTTTTTCAACATGTATGACCGATGAGAACCCACAGGGTTCGAAGGCCCGAAGGGTCATGTCTCGGGGTCCCCGTTTCGAAGAAATGGGGAGAGGCGTCCCCTTGGCGCTACCAAAAATTCCTATACTTCAAGTATTTCAAATCCATTTAGAATAGAGTCGCAAACAAAGCCTTCCAGTGCTTTATGATCTTGCTTCAGTTGAGATTCTCGCAGAAATTTATAATACAGGCGTTTCTGCTCCTTTTTAATCACTGCAGGTGGCAGATTCGCCTTTAATAGCATTGCGGTCATAATAAGTCGTCCAATTCTGCCATTTCCATCTGAAAATGGGCGAATTTGCTCGAATTTGCTATGAATAATAGAGACATGGGAAATTGCATCATTGGATTTTTTATTGATTTCCAATACCAGATCCTTCATCAAGGTAGGCACTTTTAAATAATTAGCAGTAGGCACATTTGCTCCAACAATCCTAACCCCATGTATTCTAAAACTCCCAGCATCTGACCTTATGCTGTTCATCAAAATATGATGCAACTCTAATATAAACCCTTCTGTAATCTTGTAGTCCTTTTTAATTTCGTCAAAAAGATATTCCAATGCTGACTGATGATTCTTGGCTTCCAAGTGCTCTATCATATCCCTGTTTTTAAGCGTGATGTTCTGAAAAAGAATATCTGCAGTTTCATTTTCTGTAAGAGTTGATCCTTCAATGCTGTTTGTATTGTAGGTCAAAGAAAGGATGAACTGGTCAAAAATATCAGGTCTCTCTTTAATATTTTTGATTATGCTTTTATGTTTTTTCCCTTTCCCTAAAATTATGTCTTTTTTTGCATGAAGACTATCACTTGGAATAATTTTTTGCCCTGTATATTTTGAATAAATCCTGTCAATTAGATCGCACTTTTTTTTATGGGGTAGCGATCTTTCATTTATCCAGCTGTTTAAAGTCGGGAAAGAAACATTCAGCTCATTTGCTAACTGAGTTTGAGTTAACCTTGCAAGCCTTTGAATAATTTTTAATTTCTGCCTTATCTTCATGTCTATATGATAACAAACTTTATAAAGCCCGTCAATAAAAGGCTATCTATAAAGTTTGGTGCTTTTGTTCTCTCACCCCTACTGCCGGCGGGCAGCCATAAAATAAGTAGAAAAATTTATGCTACAAAACTCGCACAGAAGCTGTTTTGTATACAACTGACCTATGCTGAATGATAAAAATCTTAACTAATTTTTTCTCAATTCTATAAATAACACGATAATCTCCTACTCGAAGTGAGCGGTAGTTTTTCAAAGATTTCCGCAGGGGTTTTCCAAAAAGTTCAGGTTGTGTCTGCAATTTGTCTTCTACAGCTTTCCTTATTCTATCTTTCCCCTTTTTTGAGATTTTAGGAATATCCTCTTTTACAACTAAAAAGTGATATTCAATATCATATTTTATTTCCATGCGTCTTTGTGAGAGACAAATTTTGCCTTTTTAGTATCCCTTGCCTCAGCCAATGAATTCCAAACTTCGTCTTCTTCCAGCTGTATAGCAATTTTGATTAGTTGAACAACTTTCGTAGATTTAGAAACATCGTCCCTTTTTGATAGATACACAAGGGCACTATCCACATCATCGGTAAGGGTAACATTTGTGCGTTTTTTTGTTGTAGGCATAATTTGATAATTTAGTTTCAGTAAAAGTGTAACAAAAGTGTACCGCCAAGTCAAGGCTTATTAAAGCGGCCATTTACGATTACTACATTGAAGATTAATGTAATTTTTTTCCACCCCTTCTTTTACTGCTGGTCACTTTTTTCATCCAATCTCTGACTTCTTTTTGAGTCAGCATTTCTCCGGTTTCTTTTTTGCAATGAATAGCTTCATTTCTATATTCGTATTTGCTTGTATTCCAATTAAATCCAATTTTGAACTTTCGATACATTCTGCCCTCTTCAGGTAATCGCAACGTCTTGGCGATTACCACAGCTTCTTTTTTTTCTAAATAAGTTGCTTCTGGCATACGCACTTTCTTTTCCAGAGTTGATTTTTCGGGTTCAACAACTTTTGGAGTTTTAAAATCAAAGCCAGCCTGAACAGGCTTATCGCCTGAAGGTTTATTAAGTTGTTGTACTACCAAATTTCTCACCCCTATAGTAACAACATCAGCATCATTTTTTCTCCAAACAACATTTTCTGCTGGTTCCACTAATTCATTCTTGATTTCAGTCCATTGATTCCTGCTAACGATCAGTGGCTCATCAATAGGTAGGGTATTGAGAGATGCAAAGATTCTTCTTCGAACCATGTCTAACTCTGATTGCAGCTCAGGACTAACATTCTTCTGGAATATTATTTCATATCCACTACCTTTACTTGGGCCAGTTGATAAAACCATTTTGTATGATTAACAAGGTTATATAATAAAACGATTGAACGACAAAGTCAAACCCTGAACTTGCTCAAAAGCTTCTTGAATGCCTTCTTGATCCCATTTTCTCGTAAATACCTCCATGCTCCTTTTATCCCGATTCCTCCTCCAAATTTCAAATTAACTCCACGATCCGGTGCAGGTCTAGGATTTTCCAGCCACTCCAGCAGAGGTTTCATCACCACCCGGTAATTACATTTCTCCTTAATATATAGCGCCCCTTTTTCCCCATAAAAACCTTTATCCTTATATATAGTAGTAATTGCATCCGCCAACTCCTCGTGTTTTCCACTGGCAACTCCAATCCCAGCTCCAACTCGCGGAACCTCATACGAAATTTCACTACCGAGAGTCGTAACGACAGGCAATCCAAATTTCATCATCTCATTTATCCGATTCCGAGCCCCGGTCAAAGTCTCCACACATCGACGATCAACATTCAGTCCCAAATCTGCTCTCCTATATATATAAGGAATAGCATCCGTATCAACCCATCCCAAAAATTTAAATCGATCCTTGAATGAAGATTTATCAATCATCTCCTTAAATTTCGAAAAAGTTTTATTATCCAATCCCTTAATATCACCACCAGTCGAAACAAAATACAATTTCTCGCACTTCTCCATCGCCTCAGTCACACCCTTATATAGATTGACCTCATCTACCCAAGTATTGTATCCACCAAGCCAAAGCGCCACAAAAGCATCCTCCGGCACATCCTTCATCAAATCTCCGAACCGATCCTCAACAGCCTCTTCCCCCTCAAACCACTCTGTCCCATTCGGAATATGATGAGCAAACTTGTAACCGAAACTTTCCTTGTTCAAACGGCCGGCTCCAGCCAGCTCCCCAATCAAGGCATGCCTCTCCGGATCAGAAACAGCAGACAACTTGTCCGCTCTCCCTATAATAGAACTTTCCATTTTGTGATAATGGGCCAGGTAATCATTTGTTCCTTTTTTGTAAGCCTGAGCCTGCCCCTCCGCCATAATCCACCCATTCAGGTCAGACCAGAGCGGCGCGCGTGTAGAAATTTGCGAAGCTATATAAGAAGGATAAGTATTCACACTCACAATCGCGTCCGGATGCATCTCATCATGCAGGTCCTGAATTCTTTTCAGTAGGGAAGTGTCATTTTTCGAAATAACAACTTCTGTATACCCGCTTTGTTGTCGCACTTCTTTGTAACCAGGCTCCTCTTCGTAGCACTCCGGCATCGCAATGCATACCAAAGTCACCTCGTACTTTTCCTTATGTGTAGAGGAAAACGCATGGTCAGCGCTTTCTGAAACCACACCTCCATCTCGAAGCAAAGGTTTCAAGAACTGGTAGGTCCGCAATCCAGCCGCGGGTCTCGACTTCGTATTTTCGTTAGGCAGTGGGCTGTTCCCGATTACCAAGATCCTTTTCATATAATAAATATAAAATATGTAAATAGGTAGAACGCATTTCTACAAAAACACATTATCAAATTTGAGTCAAACAGGGTAGCCAAAAAGCCCATACCCACTACATCTAGTACAAGCCAAATCCCCGAGGCACGAAAAACAGAGCAAGAAAAAGCCAGAAAACGTTATCAAACAAGTCAATAGTTCTACATAAACACGAAGTATCACCACATGCGAATGATATGTCACCTCAAATTTCGAAACAAATCAAGCTCGAATTAGTAATAAAGGGCGAACATTCACAAAGTGGAATTTGGCTATAAATAAACGAGAAACAGGCATCAACTGCCCAAAATAGAGACGAAACAGAGTAAAAATATTGTCTATGTATACCGCGAAAGTAAGCCAAAAACGATTGACGTTGGGTAATCACTTTGTTAAATTTTCTTTCGATAGAACCAAAAATGAAAAACGCGAAAAAATCAGGAAAAGGGCTTGAATAAGCCAAAAACCTAAAGAGGTTGTGACTAATTAAACACTCTCACAGATACCTTTATATATACTCAGGGATTTAGACCTTTGAAAGCACAGGAAACGCAAAGCGAAAAAATATTAAAAACATTTTATAAGTAATAATCGTTTTCATTGAGAGAGGCGATTTAGTTAGTGCCAACTCAATAAAACTTTAATATATATATTTACTTTTATTTACAAACTTTTAACCCAAAAGTATATGCACAAGTTGCGAAAACTGATTGCGCTACTAGGAGTAGTTGCAATCTCTTCTACACTTGTTGTGTCTACGGCTACGGCTGGTGAATGGTACGAACCATTTATGCAGGATTTAGTAGACGTAGGTGTTGATTTCGGTGATCCGGGAACAAGCACAACAAGATGTGAATGGGCAAACGGAACAGTTGCCTGGAATGATCTAACAGCAGAAATGCCTGCTGAAGCTACATTCTTGGACGTTCCAGAAACTCATGATTGTTATGAAGCAATCGAAACCGCTTACGCTCACGGTGTCCTTAGTGGATACTCTGACTCAGAAGGTGCGCCAACAGGATATGTTGGACCAGCTGATCTGATCACACGTGAACAAGCGGCTAAAATGGTAATTGGAGGTGAAAGCCTTCCAGTAATCGAAGACTCTGGACTATTCCCAGACGAAGCTGACTTTAGCTCATGGGCTAAAGACGAGTGGTATCACTCAACAGTATTCGCTTGGAACAAGATGGTTGGAGACAGCGATACAGGAAACTTTAGACCTAAGGACAATATCAACCACGCAGAAGCAGCTAAAGTTATTACAATGGAAGCTGAGCTTAGCGCGAGTTATGTTGAAGACGACGATGTACCAGATGACGTGATTTCAGAAGGTGACCTACTAGTTGAGGTTTCTGATGACACACCAGCTGGAGACACAGTTCCATCAAAAGCTACTTCAGTAGTAGTTGCTGCTTGGGATTTCACAGCTCAAGACGGTGATGTTGTACTAGACGATCTTATGGTACACACACACGGAGTTACATCTCTACCAACTGGATCTAATGTATATCTATACCTTGGAGACGACAGATTGACTTCTGGAAAATCTGTTAACAGTTCTACAAACCTAGCTAACTTCACAAATCTTGATCTTCTGATCAGCGATGGTGAAACAGTTACTCTATTCCTAAGAATAGACATAGGTGATGCTACTCAATCTTCAGAAATGGGATTTGAGATAGAAATGGCAGAACACGTAGATGGTAGTGGAGCTACAGTTACTGGAGACTTCCCACTACAAGGTGAAACTTTCGGGATCTCTACAGTAGATGCTGGAACACTTACAGTTGAAAAGAACGGAACTATCACTAATCCAAAAGTTGGAGAAGATGACGTAGTTATCGCTAAATTCAAACTATCAACTTCAGGAGAAGCTGCAGAGTTAGAACAACTTGGACTACTTATTACAGGTAATGTTTCTAACGATGCTGTAGAAAATCTAGAACTATACGTTTCTGGAGAAACTGATCCTATCGCTACAGTTGACGGTCTAAATTCAAAAGACATTGCAAACTTCATGTTGGATACTGCATATGATCTTCCAAAAGGAGACACAAAATCTTTCACAGTAAAAGCTGACTTCAACACTGGACGTTCTGCTGACACTGTAAAAGTTTATGTAGATGAAACTACAGACGTAGTGGCTATCGGTGGAACTTATGGATTTGGAATGGCTGTAGATATCAATAATGCTAGTGGTTATGATGGAACAACTACTGCTTGTACTTCAAGTGCAGGTACATGTTCTTACTCAGTCCTAGAAGGTGGAGACATCACTGTTTCTTCTAACGGACCAACTGCTTCAGATATTGCTACATCTGGTAACAATATCCACTTACTAGACTTCTCATTAGTTTCTGTTTCAGAAATTACATTCAGAAACTTCCCAATCGGAATCACAGCTTCTGAAACTGGTACTGCTCAGGGTCTATTGAATGGAACAACAGCAAACATCACAGACATCAAGATCATAAATGTTGATACAGATGACGTGATTCTAGGACCAATCGATGCAGATGTATTATTAGATGCATTTGGAGGTTCAGCAATTCACGAAACAACAGGAAATACTGATGCTCTAAAAGCTTATTACCTATTCACAGACGAATTTGGTATGGATCCAGGTGAGGAACTCAATCTTGCAATTACTGCAGACGTTGAGAACCTAGCTGCTCTAGACGGAATGACACTTGTTGCTTCTCTAGAACTTGGAACAACTCGACCAGAAATCAGAGACGTAAATAACAAAGTTATTACAAATACTGATTCTCTAGTTCCTTCTTCAGCTATTACAGGTAAGACAATGACAATCCAATCACCATCTCTAACAGCTAGTTTATCTGCAGTACCGGTTGCTGGATCAACTTCTCGTGTTAAAGGAGAAAAAGACGTACCATTTACTGGTATCGCTCTAGAATGTGGATCTGCTTCACCTTGTAAAATCACAGATATCCTTCTACAAGGTTATCTAGATGACAACGGAAATGCTTCAGCATTCTCTGCTACTGGAACAGGTGCTGATCACTCTACAGCTCTAAATGAATATGTAGGAAGTGTATGGTTAGAAGACGGTGCAGGAGAAGTTGTAGCTGCCGCTCAAAGTGTTGAATCAGACGGAGACGTTCAATTCAGCAACATGGTATGGGAGCTAGAAGCTGGTGAAACAGCAATCTTCTATGTAGTTGGTGATATCTCAGCAGATGCTTACAAGAATACAAATGCAGAAAATATTGCATTCGGTATCGCAGCAGCTGGAGACGTTGACTACGAAGATAACGATGGAAACTCAAGAGACAATCTTGGAGCTGTAAATACTACTCCAACAACTTATGTTACTACTTCAGAAGGTGGATCATTGACAGTTGCTGTTGATGCTTCAACAATGAAAGAAGACATAATTATCGGAGGTGTTGCAGATCAAGAAGTTTCTAAATTCAAATTCACTACTACTGACGAAGCATTCTTGGTTAAGAAATTATCTATCAATGCTAGACAGTCAGCTGCAACAACAGCAGCACTTGGTGATTACGACAACAACGTTGCTAAAATTGTACTTTCATACACAAACAGCGACGGAGATACAGAAACTAAAGACGGTTACCTAACTGAAGGTACTGCTACATTCTCAGGAATGGATTTCTGGATCGATCAAGACGACGATGCTGTACTAACAGTATCTGTAAACGTAAGTTCAGTTGCTGCTGGCGATGCTACAGCTGGAGAATTTATTGACCTAAACATAGCGTTCAGTAATTTCGAAGCAGTTGCACAAAACAGTGGTGAAACTTACAAAGGAGACAAAATCGACAACGATGTAGGAGCAGCTTCAGATCTTGATTTCGGAGCAATGACATGGACAGATGATGTACATGAAATCAACCTTGCAGTTGCAACATTAGCTGGACTTGGATCAGCTCAAGAACTTAAGGTAGACGACACTGCAGCAGCAACTCCGCATAACCTACCAGTTGGTACTCTACTTTGTGTAAGTGCTGACACTACCTGTGACGTAACAGCAGAATCAGTTATGGTTGTTACATCATGGACAGAAGGTACTGTATGGACAGACGGTGTAGATGGAGACACAGTTGCTACATTAGTTCTAAACAATGCAGATACTGCATTCGCAAACAATGACAACGTTGTTTACGCTCTACCAGGTACAGGTTACCTAACAAATGCAAAACAAATGCATGTTTACGAAACAGTACCTACTGTAGCTCTTAACTCTGGAAGTCCTTCAGGATCAAGAACAACAGCAGCTGCTGATACTTTCTTCAAATTCGACGTAACAGCGGATTCAAACGAGAAAGTAACAGTTAGACAAGGTGTATCTTATACAACATGTGTGGCTGGTGCAGGACCTTCAACAATCACTAGTGCAGTAAGTGCAACAGCGGTTGATGGAAGCGGTTGTGACGTAACAGCAATGGGTACTAACCAAGATTCAGTTTCATACCTTAATGCAGAAGACCTAAGGGATTATGCTTACGTATCATTCTGGTTGAGACAGAACGACGATTCTGGTACAACAGCATTACTACCAGGTGATCTAGCGGTTCATACTTCAGTAGCAGCAGCAGGTTCAGATAATGAAACAGATATAGTTGCAGCTCACATGGGTGGAACAGCTACTGTAACAATTCCAGAACTCACATGGGTATTCATACATGATGTAGCAATT
>JAOZTS010000100.1 GCA_029939035.1 Candidatus Altimarinota bacterium
AGGGTTGGTTTCTATGGAACAAATGGCTGGGAATTTTGGCGTTTTGAAGCTTTCTGGTGAGGAATTTGAGGGTTTGAGGGATGGAAAGGTGTTGTTGGGTAAAAAACTTGAACAAGAGGGGGTGGTTGTGGCTTTGTATGGAGAGAAAGCGGTTGGCGTGTTGAAAACCGTTGATGACGGGATAAGGTTTTCAAAGGTCTGGTGAAGTTTGTAAGGACTGTGATAGAATCTTTTTGCTATGTATATAACAGAAGTAATTGATCAATATTTGTGGGTTGCAGTTGGTTCCTTTGTTTTGGGACTTGCGCTGGTTTTGTTTGCGTTGAAGGTGTTTCCGAGGCTGAAGTTATTGGATCGACCCAGTAAATACGGACTTGAGAGAAAACCTATACCTTATTATGGAGGGATATTGATCTATTTGGCATTTTTGATTTCTGTGCTGATATTTGTGCCTTTGACTTCGACTTTGATTGGATTGTTGATTGGTGGGACGATGATATTTTTGTTGGGATTTTTTGATGATTTGTTGGGGTTGAGTCCGTTTTTGAGGTTGGGGATGCAGTTTTTGGCTGCAGTTGTTTTGGTGGCATTTGGGGTTGGGATTCTTTCTATTAATATTCCTTTTATTGGAACTTTGGTGCTTAGTGAGCCTGTTTTATATGGGGTAATGATTGCGAGTGCTTTGTTTACGATTTTGTGGGTAATGGTGATTTTGAATACAATGAATTTTGTGGATGGTGTGAGTGGGTTGACTAGTGGGATTGGCTTTATAGCGGGGATTACAATATTTATTTTGAGCGTGCATCCTGGGGTGCATGTTGATCCTTCTTCGCAGGTTGGAGTTGCTACGATTTCTTTGATAATGGCAATGGTGTCGCTTGCATTCTTTGTTTTTGACTTTCCTAAGCCGAAAATATTGATGGGGGATAGTGGAAGTACGTTTTTGGGTTTTATGATTGCTACTTTGGCAATTTTTTCAGGAGGAAAGGTGGCTACGGCGTTTTTGGTGCTTGGGATTCCTATATTAGATATGATTTGGGTTGTGTTGAGGAGGATATTTAGTGGAAAGAAGTTTTGGAAGGGTGATTTGAAGCATTTGCATCATAGGCTTTTGGATTTGGGATATAGTGAGAGGAAAGTTGTTGTTTTGTATTTAATTGTTACTGCATTTTTTGGGTTTGCGGCAGTGAGTTTTGTTTCTAGTCAGCAAAAATTCTTTGTTTTAATTGGGCTTGTAGCTCTGATGCTTTTGTTAGCTTCGGCGCTCGTATTGATTCCGAACAAAAAGTAGGGTATAAATTATTTCTATGGCTGATGTAGTAGAGGATATTAAGGCTCGGTTGGATATTGTGGAGGTTGTGGGGGCATATGTTCAGCTGAAAAAGGCAGGTCGGAATTATAAGGGACTTTGTCCTTTTCATAGTGAAAAGACTCCTTCGTTTGTAGTTAGCCCAGAAAAGCAGATCTGTCACTGTTTTGGTTGTAATAAGGGTGGAGATATTTTTAATTTTATCGAAGAAGTTGAGGGGGCTGAGTTTACGGAGGCGATGCAGATTTTGGCAGACAAAGCTGGTGTAAAAATCGACAACGTGTCTAAGTTTGCAAAGAAGGAAGCGAAAGGAGAGAAGGATGAGTATTTTAAAGCGCATGATTTGGCTTGTGAGTTTTTTGAAAGGGAACTTTTTAAAACTGATAATGGTAAAAAGGTTTTAGAGTATTTATATAAAAGGGGAATGAAGGATGTGACTTTGAAAGAGTTTAAGGTTGGATTTTCTCCAGATAAGTATGATGCTTTGTATCCATATTTGTTGAAAAAGGGGATTAGTAAGCGAGTTTTGATTAAATCAGGATTTGTTTCAGCGAAAGGAGTTGGGTCTGACGAAATTTATGATAAGTTTCGTGGAAGGCTAATGTTTCCGATATTTGATTACCTGGGAAGAGTTTGTGGATTTGGAGGGCGTGCTTTGAAGAAGGATCAGATGCCAAAGTACCTGAATTCGCCTGAGAATCGTATTTATAATAAAAGTAGGGTTCTTTATGGTCTTTATCACAGCAAGGCTAGTGTGAAGGAAAATGACAACATTGTGTTGGTGGAAGGATATTTTGACGTGATTCTCCCATATCAGGAAGGAATAAAGAATATTGCTGCGGTTAGTGGAACGGCTCTTACTAGTGATCAGGCTACTTTGATTAAACGTTTGACGAGTAACGTTGTGACTTGTTTTGACTTGGATAAGGCTGGGTTTGAAGCTACGAAGAGGTCTTATTCAATTTTGACTAATGTTGATGTGGTGGTGAAAACTGTGAGTGGCTTTGAGGGGAAGGATCCTGCCGATTTGGTTAACGATAAGGGTGGGAAGGAATTTATTAAATTTATTGAAAAGTCTGTGAACTTTATTAGTTTTTATTCTGATAAACTTGTTAGTAGTAATGATATTGGAACTTTTGAGGGAAGACATGCCGTGGTCAAGGAACTGTTGCCTTTGTTGAAACAGCTCTCGCCTTCTGGCAAGGATTTTCATATTCGTGAATTGGCAACTAAATTGGGCATGAAGGAGCAGTTTTTGTATGATGAATTGGAGAGCTTTTCACTCCCAAAAGACCATCCGGCTCGTGAGAAGGCGGAAAATGTTGAGAAAGCAGAGGGGTTTTCCCTTGAACAAGTCATTTGTGGAATTATTTTGGGTAATCCTCAGTTGTTTAAGGTTTTATCAAAAATGGTTGATGAAAGTGATTTTTATGGTGTTGAGAAAGATATTTACAAGGAATTACATGATCAGTATAATAAGTCGCGAAATGGTTTAAAAGAGTGGAATTTCGATAAAGGTTTCTTGGCTAGTGTTAAGGAAAAATTAGATGTTTTGTTACTTTACGTCGAAGAGCGATATGGCGAGTTATCGGAAGAATCGATGGGAGAAGAGGTTGAAAAGCTTGTTGACAAGGTAAAGAAAACAAGGAGGAGTAAGAAACTAAACGATCTGAGAACACAAATTGTAGAAGCAGAAAAAAATGATGAAAAAGAGAAATTAATAAAACTTTTAAAAGAGCAACAAAAATTATTGTCTGAATAATTAATATATGGCTAGAACTACAAAATTTATTACTCATCCGTCTGATGAGGAGATGGATAAGTTTCCAAAGGAGGTAAGACATCTTGTTAAGAAAGGAAAACAGCAGGGATTTATTACTCAGCAAGAGCTTTTGAAGGCTCTGCCGAATATCGAGAATGATCTAATTCTTCTTGATGAGATCTATAGTTTATTTATGGATCTTGGTGTAGAGGTTTTGGATACAAAAGAATCAGTAATGTTTGATTTGGAGGAAGAAAAAAAACCTGAAGATAAGAAAAAAGACAAAGCTAAGAAGGAAAGTGATAAGAAAGGTAAAAAAGAAAAAGAGAAGAAGAAAAAAAAGCCTACAAAGTCTGAAACAACAGCTGAAAGGAAAAAGAAGAAGGCTAAAAAAGAGGCTGAGTTTCGTGAAATTGCAAATGATTCAATTAGATTATATTTGTGCGAGATTGGTAAGGTTGCATTGTTAACTGCAAAAGAAGAGGTGGAACTAGCTCGTCGTATTGCTAAGGGAGATCAATCTGCAAAATCAAAGCTTGCTGAAGCCAATCTAAGGTTGGTTGTGAGTATTGCAAAGAAATATATTGGTCGGGGACTTTCATTCTTGGATTTGATTCAAGAGGGGAATATTGGTTTATTCCGTGCTGTTGAAAAATTTGATCCTAATCGTGGATTTAAGTTCTCTACATATGCTACTTGGTGGATTCGTCAGGCAATTACTCGTGCAATTGCAGATCAAGCTAGAACGATTCGTATACCGGTGCACATGGTTGAAACTATCAACAAGCTTACTCACGCACAGAGAAGACTTGTACAGGAGCTTGGACGTGAACCGTTGATAGAAGAATTGGCTGCAGAAATGGATATGGAAATAAAGAAGGTTCGGCACATTTTGAAAATTTCACAGGATATTGTTTCGTTGGAAGCGCCTGTTGGAAT
>JAOZTS010000101.1:0-3249 GCA_029939035.1 Candidatus Altimarinota bacterium
CCGGAATCATCGGACTCATAGGAAGCATAATTGGAACAATCATCGGGATACTTTCCAGCACAATAATAGACAAAATCGGACTACAACAACTCGAAAAAACAGCGTTCAGCGCAGACACACTATTTATGATTACCCCAACACTAATAATCATCACCATAATATTTGGTACACTACTCTCCCTTCTTGCCGCATACATCCCTGCACAAAAGGCAGCCAAGATTAATCCAATCAAGGCACTCAAATTTTAACTTGACTTCACACACAACCTCCGTAGAATAAAAAAGCTATCAATCAGTCTTTTATAGGCTTCTGGATGAGTTAAGGAAAGATAGTGACTAATCAATATTATGTTCCTTGACCATTTTCCCATATGGCTAAAGCTAAAAAAACTATCAAAAAAGATCCTAAAACAAAAACAACTTCTAAAAAAGCAGAACCAAAGAAAACAACAGCAAAGAAAGTACTAACGGCTGTTAAGAATGTTGCAAAACTTACACCAAAACCATCTGCACCAAAAAAGACAGTTAAGAAAATCGTGCGAAAGGTTAAAGGTAAGAAAAAAGACGACCTAGTTCGATCTTCTCAAATCCCATTGGAAAACGAGAGGATAATGATAAAGAGTGATAGAAAATATTTCACGAAAAGTATTGATAAAGACGTAAAAATCCCAAACTTGATAGAAATCCAAACAAATTCATACGAATGGTTTTTGGACACAGGAATTAGGGATCTACTAGACGAAATCACACCTATCCAAGACTTCTCTGGAAAAAAACTAGAACTACATTTCTTGGAACACTCACTAGGAGAAGTAAAATACAACGCTGAAGAAGCAAAGAGCAAAAACCTTACATTTGAAGTTCCACTAAAAGTACACGTTCAATTAATCAACAAAGAAACTGGTGAAATCAAAGAGCAGGATGTTTTCTTAGGAAACGTACCACTAATGACCAACCGAGGAACTTTCATTGTAAACGGAATTGAAAGAGTAGTTGTCAGCCAGATCGTCAGATCTCCGGGTGTATTCTTTTCAAAAAACTCAGCGGCACCAGGAATGCATTCAACAAAAATCATTCCAAAAAGAGGTGCATGGCTAGAAATTGAAACTGACAAAAAAGGAATCATTACAGTAAAAATTGATAGAAAAAGAAAAATCCATATCACTTCACTACTAAGAGTTTTCGGATATGAAACTGATAAAGAGATCATGGACCTATTCAAAGACGTAATCACAGACATCGAGCACGATTACATCTTAAACACACTCGAAAAAGACTCAGCAAAAACAGTAGAAGAAGCATACCAAAACATTTACAAGAAAATTCGACCTGGTGACCTGGCTACCCCAGAAAACGCAAAGGCATTGATCAAATCAATGTTCTTTGACTACAGAAAATATGATATGGGACCAGTTGCAAGATACAAATTGAACAAAAGATTCAAACTAAAAACTCCAAACAAGAAAAAATATCACACATTCCAAGTTGAAGATTTTGTATACATACTAAAACATTTAGTTAGTTTAAATAATGGAGAACATGGACCAGACGACATCGATCACCTATCAAACAGAAGAATCAGAGCAGTTGGTGAATTAGTACAAAACAAATTCAGAGTTGGTCTTCTCAGAACAGATAGAATTGCAAAAGATAGAATGACAGTAATGGATCTTGAAACGGTTACTCCAACTCAACTTATCAATTCACGACCAATAACAGCTGCACTTCGTGAATTCTATGCAAGTTCTCAACTTTCACAGTTCATGGATCAAACCAATCCACTTTCAGAACTTGAACACAAACGTAGATTATCAGCGATGGGTCCTGGAGGATTATCAAGAGAAAGAGCATCATTTGATGTACGTGATGTACATCAATCTCATTACGGAAGAATTTGTCCAATTGCCACTCCGGAAGGACCAAATATCGGTCTCGTAGTACACTTGGCTACTTACGCAAAAATCAATGAATATGGTTTCATCGAAACTCCATTCAAAAAAGTAGCTAGTACTATTTCCACAAAAGATTCAAAGAAATTAGTAGGAAGAGTTGCAAGAGAAACAATAGATAACGTTGTAAAAGCCGGGCAAGCAATCGATGAAAAAATCGCAAAAAAACTCAGTACTAAAAAATTAGATAAATTCAAAGTAAAACCATACGTCACGGACAAAATGGCATACTACGACGCAGACGAAGAATGCGCATTCGTAATTGCACAGGCGAACTCAAAACTAGACGAGTTCGGTCAATTCGAAAACTCACGAGTCTCAGCCAGAAAAAATGCTGAACCAACACTCGCCCACGTCAACGACGTAACTCACATCGATGTATCTCCAAAACAGATTATTTCAATTACTACGGCCCTAATTCCATTCCTAGAACACGACGACAACACACGTGCTTCAATGGGATCAAACATGCAGAGACAAGCCGTTTCTCTCGTTTCTCCAGAAGCTCCAATCGTTGGAACTGGAATCGAAGAAATTGCCGCAAAAAGTTCTGGACAAGTAATCCTTGCAGAAACAGATGGAACAATTTCATATGTAGATGCAAGCATGATCACTGTAGTTTACAAAAATGGTAAAAAAGTAAGCTATGCCGTACAAAATTACGAAAGATCAAACCAAGGAACATGTATTCACCAAAGAGTAATTGTAAACAAGGGTGACAAAGTGAAAAAAGGAGATGCCCTCGCAGACGGAGCAGCTATAGAAAAAGGAGAATTAGCCCTCGGTAAAAACCTATTCGTTGCTTATATGTCATGGGAAGGATACAACTTTGAGGATGCTGTGATTATCTCAGACAACCTCGTACGACATGGTAAATATGATTCAGTTCACATAGAAACTTTCACAATGGATGTGAGAGAAACAAAGCTCGGACCAGAAATTATCACACGAGACATTCCTAACGTTGGTGAAATAAAACTCAAAGACCTAGATGAAGACGGTATCGTAAGAATCGGTGCAACAGTTCGTGAAGGAAACATTCTAGTTGGTAAAATTACACCAAAAGGTGAAACTGAACTAACCGCAGAAGAAAGACTTCTACGAGCAATCTTCGGAGACAAAGCTAGAGATGTAAAAGACACTTCACTCAAACTCCCAGGAGGAGAAGGAGGAAAAGTAGTTGGAGTTCAAATGTTTACAAAAGAAGCAGGAGACGAACTCCCAACAGGAGTTCTAAAACAAATCAAAGTAAACGTAGCTCAAACAAGAAAAATCTCAATCGGAGACAAAATTGCAGGACG
>JAOZTS010000101.1:3259-4001 GCA_029939035.1 Candidatus Altimarinota bacterium
AATTGTTGTACCACAAGAAGACATGCCATTCCTGCCAGATGGAACACCAGTCGATATCATCTTGAATCCACTTGGTGTTACCTCTCGTATGAACATCGGACAAATCCTGGAAACTCACTTGGGATGGTCTGCAAGAGAACAAGGAATCACTGTTGCAACTCCCGCTCTTAACGGAGTTCCAACAACAGAGATCAAAAAACAATTCCAAAAAGCTGGTCTTCCAGACAATGGGAAGATCACTCTATACGACGGTAAAACTGGTGAAGCATTCGACCGACCAGTTACAGTAGGAATTGCATATATTCTAAAACTAAACCACTTAGTTGAAGATAAAATCCACGCAAGATCAGTTGGTCCTTACTCTCTAGTGACACAACAACCGCTTGGAGGAAAAGCTCAACATGGTGGACAAAGATTCGGAGAAATGGAAGTGTGGGCACTCGAAGCATATGGTGCTTCCCATACTCTCCAAGAAATGCTCACAATCAAATCCGACGACGTTTACGGAAGATCAAAAGCATACGAATCAATTGTAAAAGGAGAACCTATCAAAAAACCTAGAGTTCCAGAATCATTCAACGTTCTTGTAAAAGAGCTACAGTCTCTCGGACTTTCTGTAAAACTCATCGACACAGGTGATAAAAAAGTAGAAGAAGACGTCCTCGATGAAAGTGCAGAAACACAAGACGCCGTAGACGAAGAAGTTAAAGCAGAAATAGCAGAAGAAAGCGGAGGAACGTCT
>JAOZTS010000102.1:0-1968 GCA_029939035.1 Candidatus Altimarinota bacterium
TCACAGACTTGATAAGGATACGTCGGGTGCACTAATTGTTGCAAAAACTCAGGCAGGATATGAATACTTTATTGAGCAATTCAAAAAACGAAAAATAAAAAAGATTTATAAAACATTGGTAAAAGATATTTTAGCTCACAAGGAGGGTATTATTGAATCCCCTATTGCTCGAGATGTAAAAAGTCGTAAAAAAATGGGATTAGCGTCAGAAAAGGATGGCAAGATGGCAATATCTAGATACAAAGTTGTGCAGGAGTTTGATGAGGTGAGTTTATTGGAAGTACAGATTGAGACTGGCCGTACGCATCAAATACGCGTGCATATGGCTGCTATAGACCATCCTGTTGTTGGTGATAAAACTTATGGTGTTGGGAGTTATAACAGAAGATTTAAGGAGAAGTTTGGATTGAGGAGGCAGTTTTTACATGCAGAATTGTTAGAATTCGAGGATTTGGCTGGCAAAAAAAAGAAGATCGTTGTAGATCTTCCTAAGGATTTGGAAAATGTATTGGCTAAGCTTTGATATCGGTGATTTCTACTGTAGTAAGACTTTGTCTGTGACCTTGAGTTTTTTGGTATCTCTTTTTTGCTTTCATTTTGAATACTACTATTTTTTCACCTCTTTTGTGTTCGACTATTTTTCCAGTAACGGTAGCCCCACTAAGAGTTGGTGTACCAACTTTATCGTCTACTAAAAGCACTTTGTCGAATTTAACGGCCTCTCCGTCTTTTCCTTCGAGCTTTTCGATGTCAAAAACGTCACCTTTTGTGACTTTATATTGCTTCCCGCCTGTTTCTATTACTGCAAACATATTTAGTTTTAAAATTGCTTTGATAATCTACGGAAGAACGCGGTTTTAGTCAATATAAAAGAGCTTTTAAATTTTCTATTCCTTCCTCTATAGAGTTTTTAAGTCCTGGGATTTCTTTTTCTGTAAAATCTGACAATACAAAACTCGAAATGTCTTGTTTTTCGGGAGTCAGCTCTCCCCTGCTTTCAATCCCAATTCTTATTCTCTTGAATTCATTGCTACTGGTTTCTTGGATTATAGATTTCATTCCGTTATGTGTTCCACCACTGCCTTTGTCTCTTACTCTGGTTGCACCAAGTGGCAAATCGATATCATCAAATATTACTATTAGGTGGTCGATGGGTTCTTTGAAAAAATTAAGGATTTTGCTAACTGCTTGTCCCGATTTGTTCATTAATGTTGTGGGTTTCGCTAGGAACAAAACTTGATCTTTATATGGGATTTTTGCTGTTACGGCATTGAGTTTTGTGTCTTCCTTCCATTTTACGGATATTCCCTCATCTTTTTCTAGTTGATTTACAAATGTATCGAGTAAAATAAATCCACAGTTGTGCCTGTTTTTTACGTACTTATTGCCGATATTTCCTAGTCCTACGATTATTTTCATTTTCTGTATGGTAAAGTCTTCTCTTTTATTTTAATTTTGTCTCCAGGTTTTGCCCCTTTCTTCTCAATTGAACTTTTTATGCCCAATTTCTCGATGAAGTGATACATTCGTTCGAGGCCCTCTCTGTTTTTGAAGTCTGTCATTATTGCTACTTGCTCTATTCTTTTTCCAGATATCAGGAAAATTTTGTGATCTTTTTTATCAATAATTTTTTCTACTTCAAACTTAACTTTTTTCAGATGGGGGCGAAGAATTGGAATTTCCTCCTTTTTCTTTGGCTTAAGAGCTTCTTTTTTCTTTATAATTACTAGTTTTTTTGATATTTCATGTAGGAGTGGCTGAAGTCCTTCTCTTGTGACTGCTGAAATTGGGAAAATCTTTTTGACTTTGCTAACCTTTTTAAGTTTTTTTGTCAGATCCTTGATTTTATCGTCTGATAATAGGTCTACTTTGTTTAATACTATGATTTTCTCTCTTTTAGCTAAGTCTTTTGAGAAATCTTTAAGTTCTTTTTCACCTCTGTAATCGGTAGTTTGTATAATGGCGATT
>JAOZTS010000102.1:1978-3860 GCA_029939035.1 Candidatus Altimarinota bacterium
CATTTAACCATCCTTTATTTACGATAGCTTTAGTAAGTTCTTTTTCAATTACTTTGTAATTTTTCTCCGTATCTGGAATATAACCATCTATGATGTGAACAAGCAGTTTTGTTCTTGTGATGTGTTTCAGAAATTGATGGCCAAGCCCTTTTCCCTTACTAGCTCCTTCGATCAATCCTGGTATGTCGGCAACTGCAAATGAATTATTTTCTCCCATCTTTACAATTCCGAGGTTTGGAACGAGTGTTGTGAAGTGATATGCAGCTATTTTAGGGCGAGCATTGCTAATAACCGATATAAGAGTTGATTTGCCAGCTGAGGGTAGTCCTATCAGTCCAACGTCTGCAACTAACTTGAGTTCAAGTGTAATATCTAATTTCTCGCCAGGCTCTCCATTTTCAGCAAATCTTGGTGCTTGGTGAATTGAGCTTTTGAATCTGGCATTTCCTAGGCCACCTTTCCCACCTTTGGCAGCTAAAAACTGCTCTCCCTCTTTGTTTAGATCTGCGAGCATTTCTGATTTGTCTTCATTTAGAATAATAGTTCCTTTTGGAACTTCTAATATATAATCGTCTGAATTCCTGCCGTGCATCTTTTTTCCCATTCCATCAACCCCTTTTTCGGCTCTATAGATTTTTCTATTCGCTAAATTTGAAAGTGTATTCAGATGTGTGTTTACTCTTATAATGATGTCTCCCCCACTTCCACCATCACCTCCATCTGGTCCTCCTTTTGGCACAAATTTCTCTCTACGAAAGCTTGAGCAGCCGTTTCCGCCGCTTCCTGCTACAACTTTGATTTTTAGTTAATCACAAAACATGACAGTTGTATACAAGATCTTTTCAAGAAGGGAAAAGAATGTTTTAATAAATGCATGATTGATATTAATGGGAAAAAACATAAACAGACAAAAAAGTTAGGCATATCACTTGGGGGTGGTGGCGCACGTGGAATGGCTCATATTGGTTTGTTGAAGGTTTTGGAGAGGGAAAATATAAAAGTGAGCTGTGTTACTGGGACAAGTATGGGAGCTGTAATTGGATCTGCTTTTGCACTTGGTTTGCCAATTGATAATATAGAAAAAAGTTCCTTGAGTTTTTCAAAAAAGAAACTTTTGACTCTTAGGAATATTAATTTGCTTCATGGGAGTATTGTTAATCCAAGAATAATAGAAATGGCGTTAAAAATATTGATAGGTAACAAGACTTTTGATGACTGTAAGATCCCCTTTGAGGCTGTGGCAGTCGATGTTGAGTCAGGTGAATTGGTTACATTGAACGAAGGAAAGTTGATACCAGCGTTAATGGCTACGACTGCATTACCCTCAATATTTCCTTCAGTATTAGTGGATGGAAGGATATTGGTTGATGGAGGAGTATTGGAAAATGTACCAGTGCTTCCGTTGAAAAAATATAAGCCTGATGTTGTATTGGGAGTTTCTATCGCGAATTTTGGAGTGCGTCAGAACTTTTCCGGAATATTATTCAGAAAATATTATGGGGGAAAATTTAAAAAACTGCTTAGGCCTTTTAGTTTTTTCAGGAGATTTAGGGATAATTTACATTTATTGACTGATACATTCTTGAGATCGTTGGATATTGCATCAAAGGATAGTGATGAGATGCGAGTTAAAAAAGCACATCCTGATATCATGATTTATCCAGATGTCGAATATGGATTGTTTGAGTTTGATAAAACTGAGGATATTGTTAAAATTGGAGAAGATAGTCTAGAAAAGATATTGCCAAGTTTGAAGCAGTTAGTAACTTCTTAAAGATCTTTTCAAGATGGTAAAAGAATGTTAATTTCTTTTGTGATATGCCCAGGTGGCGGAATTGGTAGACGCGCTGGATTCAAAATCCAGTTCTGGCAACGGAGTGCG
>JAOZTS010000103.1 GCA_029939035.1 Candidatus Altimarinota bacterium
CGGTGGATGAGCTGAAAGATTATAAAGGGATTATTTTGAGTGGTGGGCCGGCGAGTGTGAATGCTCCAGATAGCGTGAAATGTGATCCTGGGCTCTATGAATTAGGTGTTCCGGTTCTTGGGATTTGTTATGGTCATCAGCTGACTGCTCATACTTTGGGTGGGGAAATTGATAAAGGAAGTGTTCGTGAATATGGATCGGCGACTGTGAAGTTTTCTGAGAGGAAGGCAATTTTTGAGGGTATTGAAGAAAGCGAGGATGCGTGGATGAGTCATTTTGACCAAGTAGTTAAGGCACCTGAGGGATTTGAAGTTTTTGCTTCGACCGAGGATTGTCCTATTGCAGGGATGGCTAATTATGAAAAGAATATTTTTACGGTTCAGTTCCATCCGGAGGTGACACATACTCCTTGCGGGCGATTGATATTGGAGAATTTCGTGATCCTGACTGGTGCGAAGCGTGAATGGAGTATCGATTCGTATATCCAAGATATTACTGCTGAGATCAAGGAAAAGGTTGAAAATAGGAAGGTGTTTTTGCTGGTGAGTGGTGGTGTGGATAGCACTGTTGCGTTTCTTTTGATTGCGAAAGCTCTTGGGCAGGAGAATGTTTATGGGCTTTATGTTGATATTGGATTTATGCGATTGAATGAGACAAAACAGGTGGAAGAATCCTTGAAAAAGGTGGGAGTTTCGAATTTGCACGTTTATGATGCTGGGGATGAATATTTCAAGGCGTTAGAAGGCGTTTATGCGCCTGAGAAGAAGCGTGAGATCATAGGTGATCTCTTTATCGATATTCAGCGAAAAGTGTCTGAGGAGCTAAGTCTGAACCCAGAGGAGTGGATTATTGCCCAGGGTACTATTTACCCAGACACTATCGAGACTGGTGGAACGAAACATGCTGATACGATCAAGACTCATCACAATCGTGTTGAGAAAATGCAGAAACTTATAGATGAGGGAAAAGTGATTGAACCGATTTCGCAATTGTACAAAGATGAAGTTCGGCTGGTTGGAGAGAGACTTGGTTTGGCTCCGGAGATGGTTGGAAGACATCCATTCCCAGGACCTGGTTTGGCGGTGAGATGTTTGTGCACAGAGGGTGAAGATTATCCCGAAAATGTTTCGGATTTGGAGGGTCGAATTGGTGAAGTGGTTCCGGATTTGAAAGTGAAAATTTTGCCGGTGAAAAGTGTGGGAGTTCAGGGTGACGAACGAACATATGCACATCCGGTTTGCGTTTATGGAGATATAAATAGCTGGAATGGGCTTGGTCAATTGTCTACTCAACTGACTAACCAATTCCCCGAAGTGAACAGGGTACTTCTGGGCTTATCCCCTACCGATTTCAAGGTGTTGAATACTCAAAAATCTTATCTAACTCGAGACCGTATTTCGCTTCTTCAGCAGGCTGATAAGATCGTAATGGACTTTATTGTTGAGGTTGGAATTGATCGTGATATCTGGCAGTTCCCTACCGTGCTTTTGCCAGTGAGTGTTGGTGAAGAGGGCGAGTCGATTGTTCTTCGGCCGGTGGAAAGTGAGGAAGCAATGACTGCAAATTTCTATCAAATGGATTTTGATAAATTACGAGAATTGGTAAAAAGATTGGCTGGTTTGCATGGCGTGAGTGGAGTCTTTTATGACATTACAAACAAGCCTCCTGGGACAATTGAATGGGAGTAGGTTGAATTTTCATTCCGAAGTTTTTTTGGACAAACTCTTTGAATCTATCTGGGTTATCTGTTGTTAGGAATTTTCGTTTTCCTTTCTTGGATAGTTTGGATTCTATTTCCGGGTGTCTTTCGAAATAAGCCTTTAGACTATTGGCTGTGATTTTGCCTGACGATAGGACTTTCACTTTCTTTCCCATGATCTTTTTGAACTCTTTTTCCATTAGTGGGTAGTGTGTGCAACCTAGGATTAACGTGTCTGGGTTGTGGGTTTTTAGTGGTCTTAGGTATTTTTTTAATACAGAGATTGCTTCCGGTTTTTTGTGCCAACCTTCTTCGATGAATGGAACTAGGAGTGGGCATGCTTTGGCTGTGATTTTGATGCTTGAGTCTAATTTGTGGATTTCTTAGTCGTAGGACTTTGAATTGATAGTTGCTTTTGTCCATACGATTGCGACTTTCTTTGTCTTTGTTATTTTAACTACTTCTTCTGCTACCGGGATTAGAACTCCGAGTATTTTTTTATCTTTCTCGTCTTTTCCTTTTAGATATTTTTCTTGAATTGATCGTAGTGCGACTGCTGAAGTGGTGTTGCATACAAAAATTATGAGTTTTGCTCCTTGTTCGAAAAGGTATTCAACTGCCTCCTCTGAGAACTTCTTTATGTTTTGTTGGCTATGATTACCGTATGGGGCTCGTGCGTTGTCTCCGAGGTACAAATAGTCATACTCGGGCAAAAGCTCCATTATTGGCTTTAGGACGGTTAGTCCTCCATATCCTGAATCGAATAGTGCAATCATTGGTATTTTATTGTGAATGTGCCTACATAATCTACCCTTCCTAACCTCCTCTATCAAGGGGAGACCTTGCGGTTCTGCTAGTTTTTCCCTACTATAATACTCCTATTAACAGTTTGTTATGCAGAAGGCGTTCAAATATATCTTTATTGGACTTGGCGTGATTGTGGGTGTAATTCTTGCATGGCAGTTTTCTAGTGACAAATCTCTGAGTGGATCTTTTCCAGGTGATGAATTGCAGGCGAAGGATGAGCTTATAAAAGATTACTTGGACGAACAGGCTTATTTCCAAAGTAGAATCGTTTCTTTGCATGAGCAGATTGATACGGCTGAGTCAGGGCTTGAGTCACAGGCTGAGGTAGCGAACGTTGAGATATTGGATGGATTGAAAGAGGATGTTGGACTGTCAGATGTTAGAGGTCCTGGGCTTGAGATATTGTTGGATGATAGCCCGCTTGCTTTGCGTGATGGAGCCGACGTTTCTGATATAGATCTGGTTCAGGCTGCTGATATTCGTGATCTTGTTAATATTTTAAGTGCTGCAAATGCGGATGCAATTTCTGTTAACAATCAAAGAATTATCTCAGTGTCCCCTATCTCTTCTGTGGGTACTACAATTTTGATAAATAATTCACATACCGCTCCCCCATTTACTATTAGTGCGGTTGGCGATACGGACATGATGTTGGAGAGAATACAAAATGATGCTCTTTTGAGTTCGCTTTTTGATAGGGTTTCTACTAACAAGTTGGTGTTTCAGGTTGCTGTTAAGGAATGGGTTTCTGTTCCGATTTACAATGGTGATTTGAAGGTTAATTACTTAAATTTAGTTGATTAATATGGAGGGAAAGAAAGTTTATATAGTGATAGTCGCAGTGATACTTGGGGTCCTGATTGTGGCTCAAGTACGCTCTTTTTCTGGTATCAACAGTTTGTTTATCAGAGATACTCAGAGTAATATTTTCCAGGAAATTATGATTTTGAAGGACAAGAACGAGGATCTGAGGAGTGAAATCGAGGGGCTCGAAACGACTTTGCTGCAGTTAAAGAATCAGAATTCTGCTTTGGAAACTATCGAAGAAGAAATCGAGAAATATAAGAAGATTACTGGCGACTTTTCTATCTTTGGACCTGGAGTTCGTTTGACTATAGATGCTGAGCTTAGCACTCCTTGGGTTATTGATTTGGTTAATGAATTTTTTAATACAGGGGCGT
>JAOZTS010000104.1 GCA_029939035.1 Candidatus Altimarinota bacterium
TGTTCTTCTTCTTTTTTAAATAGTTCGTAGGATGTGCCTTGAAGTGTGATTTTGCCAAATCCAAATTTGGCTTTCCCGCTAAGGATAATTTCTGAATTTCTTGGCAGCATTCTAGTAAGATGTGGTTGGTTGAACCAAACAACTCCTACTGAACCGGTTTCATCAGCCATTACTCCCCTAGTCATCTTTTTTCCGTTTTTTGTGCGTATATTAAAAAGAGAAGTCAATTTTCCTTTCACAGTGCAAACTTCGTCTGTTCTGATTTCTGAGATTTTTGTGAATTCCGTAGTGTCGTTGTAGGTTCTTGGGAAATATAACAAAAAATCTCTTACAGTTTTTACTCCGAGGAGCTCAAGTCTCCCTAAGTGCCTTGAAGTGGTTCTTAGTACTTTGCTTAGCGATTTGTTTAGCATTATTTTACAATCACTTTTACGAATTTCCGTTTTCCTATTTGCACAAGTCTTTCCTCGGTTATGTCGATCTCTTCTTCGTGTGATTCTACTTTTTTTCCATCTACTTTGACTCCCCCACCTTGTATCATCCTTCTTGTCTCACTTTTTGATGGTGAAAGTTCTGTCTCAGCAATTATTTCAATAATATTCCACTTGGCTCCTTTAAGTTTTTTGAGTTCGATATCTTCCGGTAGACCTTTGTCTTTGAAAATTTGGTTGAATTCGTTCTCGGCTTGCTCAGCTGCTTTTTCGTCGTGATAAAGGGTTACTATTTCTCTAGCTAGTCGCATTTTTAGATTTTTTGGGTTTTCTCCTTTATCTAATGATTTTTTGATTTCATCAATATCTTCTAACGAAACGTAAGTTGCTAATTCGAAATATGGAATTATTAATTCGTCAGTTATCGACATTGTTTTTCCGTACATGTCTTTTGGTAACTCATTAACTCCAATGTAATTATTTAAGCTCTTTCCCATCTTGTCTTTCCCGTCTGTCCCAACTAGAAGTGGAACTGTTAGGACGCTTTGTGGTTTTTGGCCGTATGCTTTTTGAATTGGTCTTCCAGCAAGTAGATTGAATGTTTGGTCTGTTCCTCCAAGCTCTAAATCTGCTTCCATTGCAACGGAGTCATATCCTTGCATAAGTGGATAAAGGAATTCATGCATATAGATTGGTTGTTTTTTTTCAATCCTTTTTTGGTACATGTCTCTTTCTAGCATTTGATGCACTGTGAATATTTGTGCTAGTCGCGTAACGTCAGCAAAATTGAGCTTTCCTAGCCAGTCAGCATTCCACATTACTTCTACTTTATCTATATCTAGGATTTTTCCCACTTGTTCTAGGTAATGTTTTGCATTTTCTTCTAGTTCTTCTTGGGTTTTTACAGGACGAGATTCAAGTTTGTCAGTTGGATCCCCTATTTGACCGGTAAAATTCCCAAAAAGGAGCATTATATGATGTCCTGCTTCTAAAAATTCTTGTAGTTTTTTGATTACTACCATATGGCCAATATGCAGATCAGCCCCTGAAGGGTCGATTCCTAGCTTTACTCTGAGTTTTTTCCCTGACTTAAGCTTTTCTTCTAGTTCTTCCCTAACTATTACTTCTACGGTTCCTCTGTCTAGTAATGTTGAAATATCCATTTTTTTGTTTAATTACATGCTGACTTGTAGTTTATTAGTTTTTTGAAAAAAATACAAATTCTCAATATTATGAGAAATGCCACACTTGACGCCTTGACAAGTCAAGGAAAAGATGGTTTAATGCATGGCTTAATTAATCTCAAAAATATGCATAAGAAACTAGAGACATTACTGATTGAAGCAGGGATGACCGAAACTGAGGTTAAAGTTTATTTGGAACTTCTGAAAAAACCCTCTCAGAATAAGTGGGAGCTTGTGAATAGGACTGGTCTAGATAAAAATCAGGTATATCGTGCATTTGATGGTTTAAACATGCTGAAAATGATCAAGAAGGATGAGGCTGGAATTGAACCGCAACCGCTAGATTCTCTAATAAAAACTTTGGAATTGTCTCGGCAAAATATTAAGAACACTATTGAAAAGTTAAAAAAATTCTCGCCGTTTCTGAAGATTCCAACGGAAGCTGTAGCTGATTTTCAAATTCTAGATACCCAGGAGAAGATACTTGAGAAGTATCTTTTTATGTCTGAGACTGAGTATGATACATGTTTAGACTTTGGTGATTTAAATGGTTTTATTCCTACAATTGGGGGTTTAGACCCTGCTTTTAAATTTAGAGATAATCGTTACAAAAAAGGTTCAGACAATGAGGCTATTTGTACAACTACAGGTGCTTATTCTGCCTGTATTATGCGAAAAAATGATATGGAGTTTTATAAGAGCCAAATTGATCAGTTGAAAATTGACTTCAAGGATAAGTGGATAATATTCTCTGATAATAATGATCATGTCTTGTATAACAACTTTGAGGATAAGGAGAATCCTACTTCTGTTCTAATTAATTCAAAGGTTGTTGCGGATATGGAAAGGTCAAAATTCGATCTTTTTCAAAAAAACCTTCAGCAATATTCTTAGCCTTTTGAGAAAAAATTAGTCCACTTTCTTGACGATACTGTATGAATATTTGTATTTTACCTTTCCTGTAAACGAAAATTAATGTTTTACGAAAAACTACTGGAAATAGGATTTTCCGATGGGGAGGCAAGAATATATCTTGAGTTGCTTAAAATTGGGCCTCAGGCTGCCAGTACCATAGCTAAGAGGCTTAATTTGAACAGAACTACTGTTTATTCATTGATCCGGTCATTGGAGTTAAAGGGGGTGTTAGGGTCATGTAAAAATGGAAAAATGAAGTTTTACGCATCAAATGATCCTAATTGTTTGGTTGGGTATTTGGATAGAAAGTGTAAGGTTTTTGATTATTACCGCTCAGAGCTTCTTTCGATTATTCCTGATTTTCGGAATGTATCTCAAAAATACGAATTTATGAAGCCAGTCGTTAGCTACTTTGAGGGCCGAGAGTCAGTAGATCAGGTATTGGACGAAGCATTGTCCTTTTCCGGAGAAATGTATTTTTGTTTAAAGGATAAGAAGGGAAATATAACTTTGGAAAAGAGTTTACAAGCTGATTTAACGGAATTTAAGCACGTTATAAGTATTTATAATGATAAAATTTCAATATTAAATAAGGGTCGCGGAAGTGAGTATGCGGTGGTAATACAAAGTAAAGAGATTGCGGATATTCATAAAATCATCTTTAATGTTGCGCGAAATGGCTTTAATATAAATAACAATGAAAGTAGAAATGGGAAAAGTTAGAGTAGATAAATATTTGGCGGCGAAAAAGCCAGAATATTCACGATCAAAAATCCAGAAAATGATTAAGAACGGTGAGGTTTTGATAAATGGAAAAAGCACAAAGGCAAGTCGTATGTTGACTGAGGGAGATGAGTTGGAAATACGGGAAGGAGTGACTGTCGAGCAAAAAATTGAAAAAGAAGATATCTATGTGGAAATCTTATTGGAAGAAAAAGATTATCTGGTGATTGATAAACCACCAGGAATGGTAGTTCACCCGAGTGCTACTGGGCATTTTAAGGGGACTGTAGTTAATGCGTTGATGGGTAAGGTGGAAAAGGGTGTTGGAGATGATTTTAGACCAGGAATTGTGCACAGACTTGATAAGGATA
>JAOZTS010000026.1 GCA_029939035.1 Candidatus Altimarinota bacterium
TGAAAAGGGTGAAGAAGAGCTTGATTTGAAAGAAGCGACTGATGAAGTTTTAGAAGAAATCCTTGGTGAAGATATGGAGGATATTGATATGTTTGAGCCTGAACTAGAAGTGGATGATGATGCGGAAGAGTTGGTTGAAGAGGATGTCGAGGACGTAGACGAAGAGGCTGTTGAGGAAGAAGTTGAACTTGAAGAAGAGAAGACTGAACTTGAGAAGGAAGTTGAGTTCGAGGAAGAGGCGGTGGAAATTCTGGAGGAATTAACTGTTGAGGAAATTGTAACTTCTGGAGTTTCAGAAGTTGTTGAAGCTTCTATTACTGGTTCTGTGAGGGCTGCAATTGAGGTGGGGGATGCGGTCGAAGTTCATACAGATAAAGGAGTTTATGTTGTGGAAAATGTGGAAGATATCGTGGCGATTATCGAAGAACTTGATGAAGATGAACTTGAAAAAGTTGATCTGGATAATGATGGAATGAATGATATTGTACAGATGAACCGTGGACTTCCATTGTTCAATTCTGATCCTGATGGCGATGGAATCCCAACTTCTGTCGAAGTTTATTGTGGCTGGGACGCACTAAATATGGATTCACTAGATGATAATTTGGCAAATACCAAGGTTGCGAATTTGCAAGGAAATACATTTGGAAATGTTCCTGCAATTCGAGCGTGTGGAGGGGAGGGAAGCTTGGTTGATGTAGTTCTGTTTGATGTTGGTGAAGTGTTTGGTGACGAAAAATTTGAGTCAGAGGAGGAGTTGACTGATAAATTGGTAGTGGGAATGAGAAATGCTGATCAACAATACGCCGGTTCTATGATGATGGATGAGTCAAACCAAGGTGTTCTGTTACCACTTGATGAAATTGAAGATGGTAAATACATCGTAATGCTTACTGGTGAGGATGGAGTTGAACATCTTTCTACTTTGTCTGTTAAAAATGACAAAGTTCCTGCAGCAGCAGAAATGAGAATTGGTTCAAAAGGTTTGAGACTAGGATTTGTGACTGGAAATACTCTATATCTTAGTGAGAGATCCGTTGCAGGATTCAATGTAGATTCGTATATAGGTTCGTTCCCTGGAGCGGCAGTTCCTGTGATTACAGGTCAGATTGCTGATTTTGAATCATTGACTGTAGTTGCAACTTGGAAGAGTATAACGTATTCGTCTACTGCATTTACTGATGCTGGTGATGGAAGTTTTGAACTTGAAATCCCGGACAACTTACCGTCTGGAGCTCATGACATTATCGTTTATTTGCAAAATGAAAATGACGACCTGGTGAGCAGTGCGACGGTATTGCAGTTTATGAAATAGAGATTAGCTTAGAGCGTCTGCGATAGCTTTGCCGAACTTTTCGGCTGAACTTGGGCCGTTAGCGGTGATGATGTTGCCGTCGACTTCTACGTCGTTTCTTGTGTACTGTGCGCCTTTTGAGGTTAGTGTTTTTCCTTCTCCGTCCCAGCATGTGGATTTTTTGTCTAGGA
Source organism: Candidatus Altimarinota bacterium (assembly GCA_029939035.1). Classification (GTDB taxonomy): domain Bacteria; phylum Patescibacteriota; class Gracilibacteria; order UBA1369; family LOWO2-01-FULL-3; genus JAACEU01. The sequence goes on from JAOZTS010000026.1 coordinate 1,486, forward strand.
GTAGGCCTGCGTTTGCGAGGATGACTGGTGCGGCGCAGATGGCGCATGTTGGTTTGCCGTTTTCGTAGAATGTTTTTGCGATGTCTTGAAGGTCTTGATTTTCGAAGAATTGATAGATGCCAGGACCGCCGATGAAGGCGATTGCGTCGTATTCTTCTGGATTGATTTCGCTGATCAGGACGTCGGTTTTGACTTCTAGGCCGAGTTTTCCTGTGGCTTGAGGTTGTGAGCTTGCTGTTATTACGTCGTGCCCTGCTTGTTCTATTGCTGATTTGGAATCCGAGTACTCAATGTCTTGGAAATCGTTTGGTGCGATGATTGAAAGTACTTTTGCCATGGTTTTGGGGTTAAGTATTTCGAAGTTTTTCTATAATTTTTGGAAATGTTTCGATGACGTAGTCGATATCTTCTTCAGTTGTTTGTTTTCCTAGCGTTATGCGTAGGGAGCTGAGGATTTCTTTGTTGTCGAGGCCGATTGCTTCGAGTGTTTTGGATGGTTTTTCGCTGCCCATGTTGCAAGCGGCTCCTGTTGATACAAAAATGCCAGCTTCGTCTAAGTGAAGCAGTATTTCTTGGGCGTGGATACCCGGAATTGTGATGTTTATGTTGTTTGGGAGTCTATTTTCGAGTGGTCCGTTTAGGTGCGAGCGTGCAATTTTCCCAAGTAGAGCGTCTAAGAGTTTGTTGCGCAGAGCTTTTACTTTTTTGTTGTCTCTTTTTTCTGTGAGTTCGAGTGCTTTTGCGAAGCCGACGATGAGGGGAGTGTTGTGGGTTCCTGCTCTTAGATTGTATTCGTGTGTGCTACCGAAAATTATTGGTTCAATTTTGACTTCTTTGTTTATGTAGAGAACGCCGATACCTTTTGGACCGTAAATTTTTGAGCCGTTTATGGTCATCATGTCGACGTTTAGAGCTTTTGTGTCTAATGTTGCAGCTCCAGGGATTTGGCAGGCGTCTGTGTGAAAGTATGCCTGATGGTCGCGGAGTATTTCTCCTATTTCTTTTATTGGTTCAATGGTTCCGATTTCGTTGTTTGCGTACATTACTGATACTAGAATTGTCTCTGGTGTTAGTGCGTTTTTGATGTCGTCGGGATTTACGAATCCTTCTTTGTCTACGTCTAGGTAGGTGACAGTGAATCCTTCTTTTTCGAGTTGTTCAAATGGTCTTCGGACAGAGGAGTGTTCGATTTTCAAAGTAATTAGATGATTTCCTTTGTCTTTATTTGCTCTCGCTGTGCCGAAAATCGCGAGATTGTTTGCTTCTGTGGCAGTTCCACAAAAAATTACCTCTCTGGCTCTGCAGTTGAGGATTTTCGAAGTTGTTTCGCGTGCGTCGTCGATCGCTATTAGAGATTCTTTACCTTTTGTGTGCAATGCTTCTGGGTTTCCGTACTTTTCTGTGAAATAGGGGAGCATTGCGTCCAGAACTTCTGGATCAATTGGTGTTGTAGCTGCGTTGTCGAGATATATTTGAGGTGTCATTGTTGTTCTAAGTGTTTTTTTGCTAATAAAATTCCTGTTACAGAAGCCATATCTTTGATTTTCTTTTCTTCGATGAGTTTTAGAGCTTCCTTGAATGGAGTTGTAAGGACTTCTAGGTCTTCGTTCTCATCCAATGTTGGTTCTTGAGTTTTTTTTGCGTTAAATCCGATGAAGAAATGAATATTGTTGCTCATTAGTCCGGCTGATGAATACACTTCCTGCATTTTTTCCATTTTTTCGACCTTATACCCGGTTTCTTCCAATAATTCTCTGTGAGCGGCTTGTTCGATATCGGTTTCGTAGTCTTCTATGTAACCTGCAGGGATTTCGATGTCTGTATTTTTGACTGGATGTCGATATTGATTCACCAAGACAACTTCGTTTTCAGGAGTTAGTGCAACGATCACAGCAACTGTGGGTCGATCGATTGTGTAGTATTCTTCTACAACACCTCCGTCACTTTTTTCACACTTATCTTTTGTGATTTTGAAAAAGTGGTTTTTGTAGGCGGTCTCGGATTTTAAAGTTTTCCATTTCATGGGTGGTATGATAGGGGGGAAATGGGGGAGAGTCAATTTGGGGGAGATTGTGGAGAGTCATGGGTAGGGGGATCTAATTTGCGAATGGTAAAATAGTAAAATTTTTGGACTATTTTACGTTTTGCAAAAAACACTTTATGTTTGCGTGCTTACAATTTGCTTCGGATCGTGATCCTCGCTATAGGACTAAGGGGAATCTCTCCCCATTTCTTCGAAACGGGGACCCCGAGATATGACCCTTTGGGCCTTCGAACCCTTTGGGTTCTCATCGGTCTTAACATGTTGAAAAACCACCTCTACCTTTGGCAGAGCTGTTTTTTCAATGGTAGGGCCAAGGGGAATCGAACCCCTGTTTCCTGGATGAAAACCAGGTGTCCTAACCACTAGACGATGGCCCCATGTTGTCAAAATTTCAAAACTAGTATACTGAATTATCCTCGGTTGTCACGTAATTTTTTACTAATTCTTCTTCCATATCGTCAACTTTGTCGCTGGTTTCTATTTTCGAGGATGCAGTTGCTTGTGTGATTTTGGTGATCAATGCTGTGTTTTCGCTTTTTAGATGCTCGTTTTTGAGCTTTTGCTGTTCCAATGTGTATCCTTTTTGTGAGCTGTCATTTGTTGCAATGAAGAAGCCAATACTTAGAGCAAAGATCATTAAACTTAGAGTTATGATGAGTGCTTTTATTGTTTTTTTAGCTTCGGCATGAATAGCTTCTTTTGGAGCTCTTGGTGTTCTTTGCCGATTTTTAAATAGGGGAGGGTTCATTGGCTTAAGGGCTTGAAATTATTTCAACCTGAGCATTGATTACTCCTGTACTGTATGCCGCTATTTCTCCGAATGCAGCTTCTGATAGGTCAATGATTCTTCCTGGACCATAAGGGCCTCTGTCGTTGATTTTTACTTCAATAGATTTACCGTTTGCTAGGTTTGTAACATTTACCATTGTACCAAGTGGGAGTGTTTTGTGGGCTGCAGTCATTGCGTACATGTCGAATATTTCTCCGGAAGCTGTAAAGTTTCCGTGTAATGCTGATCCGTAATACGTCGCTTTTCCGAAGAGGTATTGGTCTGAAGTTAGTGTTCTATAAATGACTTCTGCAAGGTATCCGCGGCTCATGTCTTGGTTTGGACTAATTGTGTTTGTGGAATAGATGTTTACGATGCCTTCTGAGGCTGCATAAGCTGTGTAATCCACAAACCAGTCGTTTTCTGATGTGTCGTTGTAAAGATGTTCTGAATTGTCTTCTAGGAATGCGATGTCACCTAGAGATTCGAAAAGTATCTTTAGTGATTCTGCTAGAGTTACTGTTTGTGTTGGTTTAAAGCTTCCATCTGGAAATCCGTTTATTATTCCCTCATCTTTTGCTGCAGCAACGTAATTTGTGTACCACGCTGATGAAGGTGTATCTGTGAATGGACGAGCTTCTTCGGCTTCATTTGCTTTGATTTCGCTGTCTTTGAAGAGTCCGCTTGCTATTGTTAGCATTTTCAACGCTTCTGCTCTATTTACGTCGTCGTATGGCTTGAACGTCCCATCGTCATATCCGTTCACGATTCCGAATTTTTCTAGATATGAAATTGAAACAAAATATGGACTTCCTTCTTCAACATCAGAAAAAGCGCTTACAGATGTTGCAGAGAGTGCAAAAGACATTAAAAGGGTAGGAATGAGTAACAAACGAGTTAGTATATTCATGTTACTGGGATTATGATTCGCTTCGCTCAGCTTAGCACTCATAAACGCGTTCGCTTCGCTGCCGCGTGGGTTATTTTAGTTTAATTGTTATGTACCTTTGATCACCTTCACCTTCGCTTAATGTTTCTAGGTCGTCATATCCTGGGCTCATACACAACATGTGTATTTTTCTTCGTAAATAAGGAGACATTGGTGGTAGTTTTTGTGGTCTTCCTGTTTTTCTAATGTAGTCGATTTTTCTTTCTGCTAGATTTAGAATGTTTTCTTCTTGCCGTTTTCTGTAATCATCCACGTCTACCATGATATTGAATTGTTCATTTTGAGCCTTTTTCCAAATCAGAGTTTTCAAGATATGCTGAAGCGCTTGGATATTGTCGCCGTGATGTCCGATGAGCAAGCTAGGATTTTCGCTTTTAATATTGATTTCGAAGGATCCTTTATCTTCCTCACTTATTTCTATTTTTGAGTACTCTACTTCCAGTTTTTTCAGTAATTCTTCGAGAGTCTCTTGTAAAATGTCTTCAAGGTCCATTTTTATAAGATTAAAGAAATTAGTCGTTTTTTGGTTTAATGACTCTTACTTTTGTCTCTGTCTCTGGTTTGCTCTTGTTTACAACTAATTGTTGTACGATTCCATATGCAGTTGATGTTCCCCAGTAAATACCTACAGCAGCAGGTAGAGAGGCTGTGAAAACTGCGATCATTATTGGCATTACGTATGTCATTGTGCCTGTAGCCATAGCCATTTCTGATTTCTTCTCTTTCTTGTCTCCATCTTTTTTCTTTTTAGCTTTCTTTGCCATTGTCAGTTTCATTTGTGCGAATTGTAGTCCTCCTATTATAAGAGGGAGTACATAAATGTTAGCTTTTGTTAGGTCTAGTATCCCGAAGAAATGTACGCTGATGTCGTGAAGTGTGAATGATGAATATTCTGAGTAGAGGAGGTATGCATTGTCTGGGTTTAGTCCTCCTTTTACTACGTAGAATAATCCTATTAGGAATGGGAATTGTAGGAGAATAGGTAGACAAGATCCCATTGGATTAACTTTTGCGTCTTTCCAGATTGCCATTGTTTCCATGGCAATTTTTTGTTGGTCTCCCTTATATTTTTTCTTGATCTCTTCGAGTCGTGGTTGTATTTCTTGCATTTTCTTCTGAGATTTCATCGCTTTTTGAGATGGAACTAGAAGTATTGTTCTGATGATTAATGTAAGAAGGATGATCGCTAGTCCCAGGTCATGTCGTGGCATTATTGATGTGAAGAAAATCAATGCGTTATATATAGGTCTGTAGAAAATTCCGTACCAAATTTGTTTGATAAGTCCTTCTTTTACTATCAGAAATTCGTTTGTAGTGAGTGTTTTCGTTTCTCCGTTAATTTCTGTCTCAAATTCTATTCTGAAAAGTCCCATTTCTGAGAATAGGGCGTGATTCCAGCTTTCATATACAATTTTTGTGTCTTTTCCAGGTGCAACGACTATATCTTTGGCGTTTTCACAGTTTAGTTCTGGTTCTGAAGTTTTTTGATTCCATTCATTGTTCTCCTTCTTATATACGTCGAATGGTTCTCCAGGACATTCGTTTGGAATTACTATTTCCTGATCGGTGTTGTTGCTTATCTTTACTGTGATTTTTTGTACGCGTGAATATTCTGTATCTGTAGTCGTAAATAGGACGTTTCCGCTGTTTAGGAGGAGTTCTTCTTCTTTGTTTTGGCAACTGTTAAATAAATAGTTGATTGCCAGAAAAACAACTAGGAAGATTACAACGTTTTTTAGAATTTTATTTAGTTTGTCCATAGTTAATGATGAGTTCTCTGATATCCTGCTCTATTTCCTCGAATTGTGCTGATATTACTCTTTTTTTTGGAATGAGTACTATGTCGAATGATTCTGTCGATGGTTTTATTTCGCTTGATGCTGTTCTTATCGCTTCATAAATCTGTCTTCTGAGCTTGTTTCGGTCAACTGCTTTTACGTATATCTTCTTGCTTACTACGCTACAGTATCTGTTAAATTCTTTATTATTCTTAATATATCTAATTATAAAGAGTTTTGAAACGCTATCTTTTCCTTTTTTTAGGATGTATTGAGTTTGATTACGCTCTATTCTGTATTTTTTCTCTAACATTTAAGATTTTGAATGTACTGTCGGCGCTAAACTCTTTCTACCCTTTGCTCTCCTACTTTTAAGCACGGAAGTGCTGGTTTTTCTAAAACCATGCTTCTTAAGTCTTTTCCGTTTTTTAAGTTTCCCTAGCATTTTTCTTTAATTATTTTTTCGCTAAGCGATTCTATAGGGAAGTCTGCTTGCAAGTCAATGGTTACTTTAGTATTATTTTCACCAAGTTAATTCAAAATGCATATGGCTTTAAAAGCAAGTTACGAATTTTTGTTTGCGGGGAACGACGATAATAGTTTTCTGGAGAATTATTATTATGATCTTTTCCAGGAGTATGGTGATAAGAGTGGGCAAATCTTTGTTAATTTAGAAATTCAAAATAACCCTGTTGATGCAGAGGAGATTGGTGCGGCGATTTTTGAAACACTGCAGAAAGTGTTTTATGAGGATGTTGCGGCGGATCCGTATGAGCGTTTTGAGATCGCATTAAAGGCGGTGAATGGAGTTCTTGGTGAGTTTAGAGGACAAAAAACTTCAGGATATATTGGAAATTTGAATGTTGTGATCGCAGCAGTTGTTGGTGGGACGCTTTTATTATCACAAAGTGGTGATGCAGAGGCTTATTTAGTAAGAAAGAGATATGTAAGTATAGTAAGTGAAGGTTTGAGCGAAGAGGCTCCTGATGGAGATTTATTTACAAATATTGCTAGTGGCGAGATTGAAGAAGGGGAGTTTGTTCTTTTCTCTTCAACTCGACTGCTGAGATATATAAGTAAGACAGATTTGGCGAAAGCTATAGTAAGGATGAGCGTAGAAGAGACATTGAATGATATCAAGGATGTGATTTCTACTGAGATGTTGGGACGAATTGGTCTTATTGGAATAATGTTTGATGAGGCAACAGATGCCGAAGAGCTCGCAGGGATCGCAGAAAAGAGCCCTGAAACTGAGACACAAGGTACTTTGAAATCATCAGATGGAAATATTTCTGCTGAAAAAGAGAGTTTAACTGGAAAATTTTTAACTGCTTTACGTCATAGAAGAAACAAGAAAACTGACGTTTATCCAAGAGAGAACAGAGCATGGTCGAGTATTAAGGATGGAATTTCAAATTTCTTTGGAAGTATTTTCTCTGGAGGATTTGGAAAAAACAAAGTATTCATCCTTCTTATAGTAGTGATTGGAGTTTTGACTATTGGTATATGGGTTGCAAAGAGCAATCTGGCGGCTAGAGAAGAAATCAAGCAGTTGGATGTTGTGTTGAGTAGTGTGCAGGAAAAGCTTGTAGAAGCTGAAACTAAAGGTGAATATGACAAAAAGCAGGCAAAAGAAATTTTGGATGCAGCTTATGATGATGCTATTAAGGTTTTGAATTCAGGATATTATAGAGATAAAGCGATTTTGAATCTGAATCAGATTGATGAAATGAGAGATAATCTTGATAATGTCGTTAGATTGGAAACTCCAAAGGTTTTGGCTGATCTGACAGTGCAAAGGTCTGATGTAAATGCACTCGGATTTGCTGAAGTGGGGAATAGAGTCTTTGTATTTGAGTACAATGCCCTTTATGAGATCGTTCTTGATCAAGTTCAGGACCCACTTACTATTGATGATGAAGAAATGGTGATTGATGCGACAGGATTTGATGATAGAGGATCTGTTGTTTTCTTAACAAAATCTGGGTATTTGATTGAATATAAAGACGGAACAATGTCATTTATGGATACTGATGATGGTTCATTCCATAAAGCAGTGGCGATTGAGGATTGGAGTAATAAAATTTATTTATTAGATTCAGTAGATAGTGCAGTTTGGAAATATACTTATAAAGGTACTCGAGATAAATTTGGAGGGGCAGAAGAATATTTTGTAGATGATGATGTAGATGTTACTGGAGGTCAGGATATTACTATTGATGGAAGTATATATGTTTTGAACAACACTGGTGACGTTTACAAGTTTTATGCTGGAGAAAAAGCAGACTTCTGGATCAACAATGCTCCTTATAATGCGTTCAAGAATCCATCTGTAATCTACACAAATGAGAAACTTGATGATGTTTATATTCTAGATTCTCAGGACGGTAGAGTGCTTGTGTTTGAGAAAGATGCGCAAACTGGAAACTTGAATTATACATCTCAATATTTGATTGATACCTCTGGAGAACTTCGAGATATCTATGTAGATGCAGATTCAAAGAAGCTTTACGTTTTGACTCCTACATCAATTCTGGAGGTTGATCTTTAGGATCACTTTTTAGCTAGCTTGAAGGCTTGTGAAGCTATCTCTTTTTCTTCGTTTGTCGGAATTACAAAGACTTTTATTTTGCTTTTCCCATCAGAGATTAGCTCTTCGCAGTTTTCGTTCTTCTTTGCATTGAGCTTTAGGCCGGAGTGGTTTAGATAGGAGCATGCTTTTTCCCTTACGTAGAAGGCTTTTTCGCCGAGACCACCTGTGAAGATGACTGCGTCGAGTCCGTCCATTGCAGCTGTGTATGCACCTAAGTATTTAGCAATTTGGTATGAGAGAGTTTCGATTGTTAGGATTGCTTGTGGGTCTTTTTCTTTATATTTTGCGTATATGTCTCGCATGTCTGGGCTGATTTGTGAAAATCCTTTGAGTCCTGACTCGTTGTTTAGGAGATCGTCGATGGCTGATGGTTTCATCTTATGTTTTTCTTGGAGGTGAAGGACAATTGCCGGGTCGATTGAGCCGGATCTGGTTCCCATCATGATTCCTTCGAGGGGTGTGAAGCCCATGCTGGTGTCGACGGATTTTCCGTTTATTGAAGCGGTTATTGAGGATCCGTTGCCGATGTGGCAAGAGATGATTTTCAGGTTTTTCTTCTTTAAAAGTTTGATCGCTGTTTCTGTAACATATTTGTGGCTTGTTCCGTGGAATCCGTATCTTCTAATGTTGTGTTTTTTGTAATATTCGTAAGGAAGCCCATATAGATATGCTTTTTCTGGCATTGTTTGGTGGAATGCTGTGTCGAAAACTGCAATTTGTGGTGCGTGTTTGATTAATTTTTTGCAGGCTCTGATTGCTTGGAGGTTTGCGGGGTTGTGTAGGGGAGCGAGTGAAGATAATTTGTCTATTTCTTTGATTACTCGAGCATCGATTTTTACCGGCTCGCTGTACTTTTCTCCACCATGTACAACTCTGTGTCCTACAACTTCGATTTCCTTTAGATTTTCTATCGTTCCTGTGTCTTTTAGAGTTTTTACTAATAATTTTATTCCTTCTTCGTGATTTTTTACTGGTAATTTTAGTCCGATATTCTTGTCTTCAGATTTAAAAATCAATTTGCATCCTTTTAGTCCGATTCCATCGATGTGAAATTTTGCAATTGGTTCAAAATCTTTCTTTTTTTCAAAAAGTTTAGATTTTATAGAAGAAGAGCCAGCATTTATTACGAGGATTTTCATGTTATTACTTTATAAACTGCTGTTCCCACCTTTGGTTTCATGGCTATTTTAAGCCCTATATCGTCTCCGGCGTATGCAATAGTCACATCAGCTCTATTGATTTGCATGGATGTGATTTCTTGTTCAAAGAGTCCTTGGTCTTTTTCGAAAATTATTACGTCTCCGACTCGAAGAGAGCTGGTGAGTTTTATGATACCCACATCAATTTTGTCGAAAAAGCCGTCACAACGTCCGCAAATTTTCATTTCACGTACTCCTGGAGTTGCAGTTCTTTTAGGTTTAAAAATATCTGTAGGATTTTCGAATTTACTTTCATGAATTGCATCTGCAATCGTCAATTCTTCTATAGCAGCAGGTCTTGCTCGAGTCACTCTTCTTGGCTTAGGTGCAGCCTTTTTTCGAGTTCGAGTTCGTGTAGGTTTTTTTCTAGCTTTTGCAGCTAGTGATCTTTTTCTTTGGTATGCCGGAATGTTTACTGAGTCGATTTCTGTCATGGGAAGAGAGGTTATTTGCCTGACTTGGGTAGAGTTGCTTCGCAACTGGTGAAGGCGGTTACGTTTACTATATCGTTATAATTACATCCTCGAGAGAGGTCATTTACTGGTTTGTTTAGTCCTTGGAGCAATGGTCCGATGGCCTTTGCCTTTGCGAGTCGTTCTACAAGCTTATAAGCGATGTTTGCCGATTCTAGATCTGGGAAAATGAGTATGTTTGCGTCACCTTTAATTGGGGATTTTGGACATTTCTTCTTTGCAACTTCTGGGACTAATGCTGCGTCGACTTGTAGTTCTCCATCTATTACTAATCTTGGACATTTGTATTTTATCATATTTAAAGCTTCTCGTATTTTGTCTAGTTTTGGGTGTTTTGCAGAGCCTTTTGTGGAAAATGATAGAAGTGCTACTTTTGGCTTAATGCCAAATCTTTTGGCGGTTTCTGCAGTGTCGATTGTGATGTCAGTTAGTGTGTGAGCATCCGGTTCGACTGTGATTGCTGCATCTGCAAAGAGAAGCAGTCTTTTTTCTAGTGCCATAATGAAAACTCCTGAAACTTTGTGGAATTTTTCTTTAGTTTTTATAATTTGAAGTGCTGGTCTGATACTGTCAGCTGTTGAATTTGTAGTTCCTGTCACCATTCCGTCTGCCAGGTCCATTTCTACCATCATTGTTCCAAAATAGTTCATGTCTTTGAGGAGTTCTTTTGCCTGGGGGAGTTTGAGACCCTTTGATTTCCGCAGTTTTACTAGTTCTTTTGCAAAAGAGTCTTTGAGGGTTGAAGTTTTTGGGTCAATTATCTCGACTCCCTTTATTGGTTTTATTTTTTTTGGATTTCCGAGGAGGGTTATCTTTGCAATTCCTTCTTTTGTAATCACTTTTGCAGCTTTATGAACCCTCTCGTCTTCACCTTCTGGAAAGACAATATGTTTGGGAGATTTTTTAGCCTGATTTCGAATTTTACGAATGAGGGAGTGCATGTATACATAATAGCAAATTGTCCTACATTTGGAATATCATTTTGAAAAGGATCTTGAAGATGGTGAAATACGAGATTGGTTTGGTGTGATTTTTGATGCGGTTTTGTTTGATTGCTTTGAAGATTGCAGGGGTGGACTTTTCGGCTTCAATTTCAGCATAACTTAGGTCGAGGTATTTGAGAATGTGGCAGTCTGCGGTTGCTACGATTGGCTTTTTCCATCTTTTTGCGAGTGCAACTGCTTCGTCGTTGTAGTTTTTAGTTTTGGTGTAGCAGAATGAATACTCGATTGCGTCATATATGTCGATGTTGTTGATTAGTTTCTTTTTGAGAGCTTTGCTAGTGGGGAAGAATGGATGTGGGGCGATGATGAGGCATTCTGGATGGGCTCTTTTATATTCGCGGAGGTCGTCGAAGGTTTCTACTTCGAGGATTTCGTCTGTTGGATTGAGAATTAGGTTGTGAGTTTTTTGAATTGTGAGTTCGACTCCTGAGATGAGTAGAATTCCTTTTTTTTCGGCAAATTTTCTGAGATTTTTGTTGTAAGCAATCTTATCGTGGCATGTGATAGCCAAAACATCGTATCCAAGTTTTGCTGCACGAGAAATTAGATCCTTTTCAGAATAGGGGATTTTGTCTT
>JAOZTS010000105.1 GCA_029939035.1 Candidatus Altimarinota bacterium
ACACAACCGAGTATACAAAGCTGTCCTTATTGAAATTCAAAAAGACACAGCAATGAAAAGACTAACAACACGTAGAATCTGCAAAGTATGCAAAAACGTCTACCCAGCCAACTACGAAGGAGATAAATGTGAATGTGGAGGTGAACTAGTAATTAGAGCAGACGACAACGCAGAAGCAATTGAAACAAGAATTGACGCTTTCCTGAACGAAACTGTTCCAGCAATCGAGATGTACAACGACAAAATGATAAAAATCGACGGAGAACCAACAATCGAAGAAGTTGAAAAAGCAGCTTATGAAGTATTAGATCCAATTTTGAACCAATAATGAGCATTACCATAAAAAATGAGGAGCAGATCCAAGCCATGCGAGAAGGAGGCAAAATTCTCGCAGAAGTTTTGGAAAAAACCTGTGAGAAAGCAGTTCCTGGTGTTTCTACACTAGAACTCGACCATTTTGCCGAAAATTTTATAAGAGAAAATGGTGGGATCCCAGGTTTCAAGAACTATAAGGGCTTCCCAAACACGCTTTGCACCTGCATAAATGAAAAAATCGTCCACGGAATTCCCCAAAAAGACGAAATCCTCCAAGAAGGAGACCTTTTCACGGTAGATTGTGGTGTTATTTATAAAGGAATGAACACAGATGCCGCCAGAACAGTAGCCATTGGAGAAATTTCCGAAGAAAAACAAAAACTCCTCGACACCGCAAAAGAAACACTTGCCGTAGCCATAAACACGGCTAAACCAGATACACACCTCAATGAAATAGGAAAAGCGATACAAAAAATAGTAGAAAACGCAGGTTACCATGTAATTTTTGACCTTACCGGGCACGGAATAGGAAAAAACTTACATGAAGATCCGGTTATTCTAAATTACTGGGATGGAAACCCAGGTCCCCTACTCAAACCAGGGATGACATTAGCTATAGAACCAATATTTGCAATTGGAACTAGTCAAATGAAGACTTTACGCGATGATTGGACACTCGTAACAGACGACAATTCATGCTCAATTCAGATAGAAAACACGATTTTAATTACCCAGAATGGTAATGAAGTGTTGACAAAAATCTGATTTATCAAAAATTAGCATTTTTTCTATTGCATAGCTTAATTTTCTAATGTAAAATCCTACCGCTTTGCATATAAAAAGGGCATTTACATGGGAAAAGACGACACAATTGAGGTAATGGGCACAGTAGTTGAGCCATTGCCAAATGCTACTTTTAAGGTTGAACTAGACGACGAGAGCTATCAAGGCATGACAATAAACGCACATTTATCAGGGAAAATGAGGATGAACTATATCAAAATACTGCCAGGTGATAAAGTGACCATCCAACTAAGCACATACGACTTAACAAAGGGCAGAATCACTTATAGACACAAATAACATGAAAGTACGAGCATCAGTTAAAAAAATATGTCAGAATTGCCAGGTTATCCGCAGAAGAGGGGTAGTCAGAGTTATTTGCAAAAACAAGAGGCATAAGCAAAGGCAAGGATAGTTATTTTCTATGTGGTCAGTATTCCCCCCCGAATACTGACTACTTAAAATATAATTATCAACTTATATGGCACGTATAGCAGGAGTTAACCTCCCAAAAGAAAAAAGGATAGAAGCAGGACTAACAGCAATCTTCGGAATTGGAAGAAGCCTTAGTACTCAAATTCTTAAAGAAACTGGAATAGACAGAAACGTGAAAGTTCAAGATCTTTCAGATAAAGAGATCGGACTGTTACGTGAACACATCGACAAACTTACAACAGAAGGAGATCTAAAGAGAAAAGTTCAAATGGACGTTAAACGTCTACAAGAAATCGGATCGTACAGAGGATTTAGACACAAAAGAGGACTTCCTTCTCGAGGTCAAAGAACTAGATACAATTCAAGAACAAAGAAAGGAAAGAAAAAGACAATTGCAAACAAGAAAACTGTAACTAAATAACACTAATTATGGCTGACGAAGATAAGAAAGACGAAAAAAAGGAAGAGGTAGCTAAGGCTACAGAAACGAAGAAAGAAGAACCAAAGGCTGAAAAAGCTGAAAAACCTGCAAAAAAAGAAAAATCAGAGAAGAAAGACGAAAAAAAGGATGAAAAAGCAGAAGAAAAGCCAAAAGCTAAAAAAACACGTTCAAGAGCAAAGAAAAGAAGCGTTCCTGAAGGAGCTGCTCACATCCAAGCTTCATACAACAACACAATCGTAACTCTTACAGAGCCAAACGGAAACGTGATTGCATGGAGTAGTGCTGGAGCAAGCGGATTCAAAGGAGCAAGGAAAGCAACACCATACGCAGCTCAAGTATCTGCAGAAAATGCAGCAGCAAAAGCAGCAGCATTCGGACTTGAAAGAGTTCACGTCTATGTAAAAGGTGTTGGAACAGGAAGAGAACAAGCGATCAGAGGATTGGTTGCAGCAGGAATAAACATTATTTCAATTAATGATATTACACCAATTCCACACAACGGTTGTAGAAAGAAAAAACAACGTAGAATATAACCAACAGTTGCAACAGCAACTCTAACAACACAAGCTATGTCTCGATATAGAGGACCAGTAACAAAATTATCAAGAAGACTAGGACTAATGCTCTTCACTAATGGCGAGAGCAAAACTAAAGCTTTTAATAAAAAAAGATATAAACCTGGTGAACACGGACAAAAAAGATTCACAAAGATATCTGAATACAACAAACAGTTACAAGAGAAACAAAAAGCACGTTTTATGTATGGAATAAGCGAAAAACAATGCTCAAACTATTACAAGAGCGCAGCGAAAAGTGACGAAGTAACAGGTGTTAAATTCATGAAACTGCTAGAACAAAGATTAGACAACGTAGTATTTAGAGCTGGAATTGCTTCAACAAGACCACAAGCTAGACAAATGGTTAGTCACGGACTAATCATCCACAAAGGTAAAAAAGCTAAAACACCATCAATTCAAGTAAAAGTTGGTGATATATATGAGGTTAAAGAAAAAAGTAAAAGTTCACCAATATTTGACGAGGTAAAGAAGAGCAAACCAAGAGCACCAAAATGGTTAAATATTGATGTGAAGACTTTAAAAGGTGAAGTAGTTGCGCTTCCTGAAAAAGATGACATCGAAAGAGGAATCGATAGCCAACTCATCACAGAATTCTATTCAAAATAATACATTTTTTTAAATATCACCTCTTCCATATAACATAAACAAGCCAAAATGCACTTAATTCAAGAAGAAATAGGCATTCCTAAAATTAAAACGGACAACATAAGTGACAATCATGTTGTATTCACCATTGAACCTTTACCAACTGGTTATGGTGTTACGTTAGGAAATGCACTACGAAGAGTTTTGCTCTCATCTTTACCGGGCGCATGCATCACTGGAGTAAAAATCAATGGAGTTAGCCATCAATACACCGCAATTAAAGGTGTAAAAGAAAGCGTACTCGACATTACTCTAAATCTGAAAATGCTTGATATTAAAAAGGAAACAAAAGATACATCTACGATCACATTAGAAACATCTAAAGGAGGAAAAATCACTGGTAAGGACGTAAAATGCCCAGCAGAAGTAGAGATCATGAATCCAAATCAACACATTGCAACTCTAGAAAAAGGTACAACTCT
>JAOZTS010000106.1 GCA_029939035.1 Candidatus Altimarinota bacterium
TGAGGGAATTGGCGCGGAATTGACCGTTGAAGACCGAGATTTGGTAGTTGTTTCGCCTTTGCGAGATAGTCCTGCTGAGAAGGCCGGATTGCTTCCTGGAGATATCATTTTCTTGATTGATGGAGAATATGCGAGTGAAATGACTCTATTTGATGCGATCATGAGCATTCGTGGTGAAAAAGGCACTACTGTTATTTTGACTATTATTCGAGAGGATGTTGATGATGTTTTTGATGTTTCTATTGTTAGAGCAAAAATTGAAATTGAAAGTGTGACGATCGAGGAGCTCGAAGGAGACATTACTTATATAAGTGTGAATCAGTTTAATGACAAAACTAATGAAGAATTTGGAAAAGCTATTAGTGAGATGATTCTGGATGAGCCTGCGGGTATTATAGTGGATCTCCGATACAACGGAGGAGGTTATCTGGATATAGCTATTGAGCTTTTGTCTTACTTGTTACCTTCTGAAACTGAAGCTGTGATTGTTAAACAAAGAGGGATGGAAGACGATGTTATGCTTACTAATGGGAATCCAAAGATTTTGAATGTCCCTTTAGTTGTTTTGATTAATGAAGGCAGCGCTTCTGCCTCTGAGATCGTCGCAGGTGCTATTCAGGACCACGAGAGAGGCGTTGTGATGGGAACACAGAGCTTTGGTAAGGGAAGTGTGCAGGAAGTCGATTCTTTCTCTGATGGATCAAGCATTCGAATGACTATTGCGAAATGGTATACACCTGATGACAGAAGCATTGATGAAGTTGGATTGGTTCCGGATATTATTACTGAACTATCGGATGAAGACTATGAAAATGAATTCGATTCTCAAAAAGAAGCGGCGAGAGAGTACCTGGTTGAGCTATAAACAGGTCAGTGTCAGAGAATCGAAATCCAAAATGGAATAGTAATGACTGACAAAACTGTACTCATTACTATTGAACGTGCGATGAATCTCTCTTGTAATTTGTATTGTTTGGCTAATGCAAATGGGGTGATTGCCAATGGCATTGCTGCCTCAATTATTGAAGACGTGAATTGGCTTGGGTTGTAGCCTGCAAGCTTTACCCCAAAGAAAAACAATGCTGGAAGCACAAGCAGAGTTATTGCCGAAAAAACTATTACAGGAATCCATTTCTTTAGCTTTCCTATTCTTGTTTTCCCTATAAAAAGCCCTATAACAACAAGTACAACAGGTGTTACTGATGCTCCAACCATTTGGATTGAGCTGCTTATTATTTCTGGTAGTTCGATGCTGAAGGAAGCTACTAGAATTCCGAGAATCACTGCGATTAATAGTGGATTCTTTACTAAATTAAGTAGAATTGTTTTTATTAAATCTCTTTTCTTCTTGATATGTGAATATTCCAAGCCTCCAATACCGATCGTGAAAAACCAGAAAAGATACACTGCGACGATCAAACTGGCTGTCGGCAAGATGTTGTCACCAGATACCTGTACCAATGTTGGGATTCCAAGATATGCAACGTTTCCAAATGCTAAACAAATAAATATTGTCCTAGACATGATGCCTTTGAGTCTGAAAATTTTTCCCAGGGCATATGCTATAGCGAAGCTCGCTACCAGAAATATTGAATTAGCTATCAAAAGATCAGCCTGCTCTGAAAGTGAAATTTTTGCTTGAGATAAGGCATAAAAGATCAATGCTGGAAGCCCTACTTTTAGAGCGAATGCGTTTAAAACGTCTTCCCATTTCTCATCGGCAACTTTTAGGCGTTGCAAAAAAGCTCCCGCTAAAATTATCAGAAATAGTGGAGCTATGACCTTTAAGATTTCTAACATAAGAATTTGTTATATTGCTCCCATTTTACATTATTATTTCTAAAAAAAAGAGCCCCAATTAGTGGGGCTCTTAAATCTATTAACAATTTTTACCTAGTAACGCTCAATGTCTCTGATAGTTCAGCACCTGGCGCTGCTACCGTTATACGTCCTGAAGTTGCGTCATCAACAATAGTGTAACCTGTAGTGTACGTCGTACAGTCTGTGTACCCTGCCCCTGTTGATGTTGGGTCATAAGGCATTTCAGCTACATAAGTAGGAACAAGATCTGCACAGATATCAATTTCTCCAACGGCACTACCTACTACAGTTGCAGTAGCTGTGATTCCAGCTGGATAAATACCTCTGTTATCAATTCCGTATTCGTGAACAGCATCAAGTATTGTTTTGATGTCGCTGCTTCTCTGTGTGTTATTAGCTTGTGATATTTGTCTTCCTGGATTGATAGCAACTATTACTATTGCTGCCAAGATTGCAATTATTACAATTACTAATAAAACTTCTACCAGTGTGAACCCTTTGTTGTTTTTCATAGGAGTTTTAATGTTATTGGTAATTATGATTTACTAATCCATTTTATTTACTTCTAGCTGTTTTGACAAGCCGGTATACTTGTTCCATTCAATTACAGGGAGTTTTATTTCAAACTCAAGGTGCTCTTCTCCATTTGCACTCCAGTCGATATGCGTAGAGGCAAACCAAAATAACGAGATCCCGAATAAGATTACTGATATTACGAACGGTATGTAGCACTTGCAATCTTTGATTTTCATATTTCCTATTTAGTGTATAATTTTATTCTTAAATTGGTATTCTCCTCTTCTCCAATTTCTGCTGTTTCAAGAAATTTGACTTCTTTAAAGTTAATTTCTTCTACTCTTATGTAGAGTAGGAGCTTTTCCAATTCTTTTAAGAAATTTTGCAAATCCGTCTTTGTCCCATAAAAAGATACCTGGTAACCAATAGAATCTTCTTCTTCCACATCTGTCTCAATTGACTTCAAACTGATATTTAAAAACAGCTTTCTCCCTATTCCTTCTATACTGGAAATCGCCGCTACCAATTCTTCTTCTGTCTCTGGCCTTAAATTTGATAAAAAATCTTTTGTCTGTTTTGTTTCTTCTGTATATACCTCCAAACTTCTTTCAAAATTTGGCTGTATTTCCTCTGAATTCTCCAAGAATAAGGTTAATTGGCTAATATCTTTGAACATCCTTTTTGTAGATTCTCCTATTGCTACAACAACAGCTGTACTAACAATAATAAGTGATAAAGTTATCATTAGAATCCTACTTAAACTACTTGGCATCCGAACTTGAGTCATACTTAGCTAGTTTTATAAAATTTAGTTCTATTTGAACAAGAAATGATATCTCTTCTTTTTCATCAAAATTTGATATTGGCGCTATCACTTGGTCAATAAATCCTGCTTCCTCAAAATTCTTTCGAAGCTCTAATATTTGCTCTCTTGAACTTGCAATTCCTGTTAGTGAAATCATTAAATTCTCATCAAGGAATTTTATTGATTTGATCTCCACCCCTTCAGGAACAAGTTTGTAGACTTCGTCGAAAGTTGTTGGGACGGAGAACAGTGTTCTATCAATATTACTTAATTCATTAATTTCTATATTTAGCTCTGTAATTTCATCTCGGATTTCCTGATATCTTGTCCCATAAATCGTTTGTTCTATCGCTGCTTTTTCTATCTCTAACTGTAATCTTTCAAAGTAAAGACTCTGATGCTTGAAGAACATGAATGTGGCTAGAAAAAGTGATATACCTGTCATTACTAGGACTACTC
>JAOZTS010000027.1 GCA_029939035.1 Candidatus Altimarinota bacterium
AAAAGCTCCGCGACGCCATGGACCATTTTGGCCCGTTGTTGGAGCTGTTGGAATGCTGGTTTGTTGTCTTCTACTGAAATCATATGGTTATGACAAAGATTGGAAAGGATGGGAATTGGATGAAGACGGAAATAAGGTGAAAATTATGGATGAGATGATGGATGAGGTTGTTGAGTAATTTTTTGATGGTATAGTTGGCCCATGAAAATTCTGATTATTGGAGGTGGAGCTGCCGGAATGATGGCAACTGCCACTATTGTAGAGAGTGGAGCGGATGCAGAGGTTTGTCTTGTCGACAAAAATGCTGAACTTGGACGTAAAGTGGTTATTTCTGGTGGGGGCCGGTGTAATCTGACTACGGCTGAGGAGGAAATGAGTTCTTTGGTTGCGGCTTATCCCCGTGGTGGGCGTTGGCTGAAGTTTTGTATGCATGAGTGTCCTCCTGGTGATGTTTGTGAATGGTTCGAGGAGCATGGAATTCCTTTGAAAACTGAGGGGAAGAAGATTTTCCCTATTTCAAATAAAGGCACAGATATTACGAGTATGTTTCAGCGGCTTTTTGCTGAGAGGGATGTGGAGGTTCTGATGAAGACAGCTGTTACGGGGATTGAGAGAGAAGGAGATGGATTTAGGGTTCGGTTTGAATATGGAGAAAAATATTGTGACAAACTGATTATTGCAACTGGTGGGCATGCCTATCGCGACACTGGATCAACAGGTGATGGATACACGTTTGCTCAGGCTCTTGGCCACAACATCACTCCTTTGGCGGCAACATTGACCTCATTTTCGGCTGCTGAGGAATGGATTTCTGATTTGGCGGGTGTGAGTGTGCAAAATGCGAAGTTCAAGCTTGTTGGAAAGGAAAAGCATGAATGGTCTGGACCATTTTTGTTTACTCATAAAGGAGTGACTGGTCCTGGGATTTTCGCACTATCTTCTTTGTCAGCTTTTGAGGAATGTTCTGCGGAGAATCCTTTGAAGTTGTTTATCGATTTTGTGCCGGATTTTGCGTATCAGGAACTGGCTGATGAGGTTGATAATTCCCCAAAGGTGGCATTGGGAAAAATTCTGAAAAAATATTTGCCGAAGTCTTTGTTGAAGGTGATTTTTCAGGATCTTGGGGTGGATGGTTCGAAGGTTGTTTCTGAAGTGGCTAAAAAAGATCTGAACCGAGTGATTGAATCCTTGAAGAACTTTGAAATCACTTTGAATGAACGAACAGCGGGTTCTGAAATTGTTACAGCTGGTGGTGTTGATTTGAAAGAAGTTGATCAGAAAACTATGGAATCAAAAATTTGCCCGAATTTGTATTTTGGGGGTGAACTTTTGGATGTTGATGGATTTACCGGTGGATATAATCTTCAGAATGCGTGGGCAACTGGTCGATTGGCTGGATTGAGCGTCCTTGCCGCTGATGCTGGAAAAACTGAGTAACCTTGTAGTCCATCCAGATGTGACGTTTTTGGATTGGGACTTTTAGAGTTATCCCTTCCATACTTGTGCAACGGCTGAGAGCAACGTAGATTTGCCCGTGTGCAAAGGTTCCTCGGCCGATGTCTATGATTACTTTTTCGAAAGTTTTGCCTTGGCTTTTGTGGATTGTCACTGCCCAAGCGAGGCGAAGTGGGAATTGGTGGAATGAGCCGGCTATTTCCGTGTCGAGTTTTTGTGTTTCTTCATTGAAGAAATATTTGTGGATGTTCCAGTCATGCTTGCATACTTTGACTGTTTTACCTGTGTCGAGTTTTACTGTGAGCACATCGTCTATTTCGATGTCGTCGAATTCGATTTTCGTGATTTTGCCAATGCTTCCGTTTACCCAGCGTCCTGCCGGATCGTTGTTTAGAAGCATGACTTGGGCACCTTCTTTAAGTTCGAGTTCTTTGAGTGTTGGGAGGCTTCGGTTGGAGAACTCCCCTTCTACTTCCCCAAAATATGTTTCTTGTTTCGTGGCTAGTTTGTTGAGTTCTGTGAGATTCTTTGTGTCGGCTGCTGCGTTTGTTGTTGTGAGGGTGATTACAAAGTCTTTTGTGCCATTGGTGTCGCAATCCGGATCGTGTTGTTGGTTTAGGACTTCTAATTCTTCTGCGGTAATGCTGTTGTCCCTTACTTTGTTTAATAATCTGATGAAATCGTTGTCACTTTGTCGGTAGATTTTTTCTAATTCCAAAAATGTCATCTCTAAATCTTGGATGCATTTTGCTGAAAAGAAATATGGGCTGTTGTATTGAGTTCTGAATATTTCTTTTTCTGCTGCTCCTGCAACGACTGGTGGGAGTTGGTATAAATCCCCTATGAAAACCATTTGAACGCCTCCAAACGGCATATTTAGCTCCTGACGGTGATGTCTCAGCGACACGTCGATGCAGTCGAGGAGATCGGCTCTGAGCATCGAGGATTCATCTATAACTATCATGTCGAGACTGCTAATTAGTTTTATTCTTTTAGCCGTGAGTTTGTGCTCTAGAACCTTGTCAGGGGTTATGTTTGGCGGGATGAGGAAGAAAGAGTGGATAGTTTGGCCCTCTACGTTGAGGGCGGCCACACCTGTTGGAGCCAGAACAGCTACTCGTTTCTTTGTAGTTGCTTTGAAGTGCTCTAGAAGTGTTGATTTTCCAGTCCCTGCATTACCTGTGATAAATAGATTTTGAGTAGAATTCTCGAGCAGATTTAGGGCTTTTTCGAATTCCGGATTTATCTCAATTTTTGTCTGTTTTTTATTCATGGAACAAGAAGATACATCAAAATGTTTAGGATTGGAATGTTGAAAGACTTTAGCACTTTTTTGGGGAGGTTTTGCAGATTCAAAAATTGATTGCACCATGTTCAATTGCAATGCTTATGCCAATTGCAATTAAAATAATTCCACCAATTAATTCAGCTTTCTTTTTCAAAATCCGTTTTAATATTTTCCCTAAATAAATCCCATTTATTGAAAACAAGAAAGCTGCTAATCCTATGGTAATTGATGGATAAAAATATGTTTTATCAAGTAAAGAATAGCTCAAACCGACTCCCAGGGCATCTATACTTGTTGCTATCCCCAAGATTATTAGAACCTTGTGTTTTAAAGAAAACTCCTTTTCTTCAGATTTCTCAAACGATTCGATTATCATTTTTCCACCTATAATAACAAGCAGAAATAATACAATCCAGTGATCAAAAGAATCAATATAACTCCTAAAAGGATTTCCTCCCCAATAGCCAATTAAAAACATTAAAAGTTGAAATATACCAAAATACAATCCAACTAATAGTGCATTTTTGAAATTGACTTTCTTTAAGCTTGCACCACCACTAATCGATACCGTAAACGAATCCATGGCGAGCGCAACTGCAATGATAAGAGTGTTCATTTTGAGAGTAGCAATTAAATTTATTTTGAATTTTTCTCATAACTCTGTACCGCTTCTTTTGTGGTGACCCAATTTCTTTTTTGCTTATGTGCATCTATCTTCCCTTCTTTTGCAAGCTTTCCTAAATATGCCTGTGAATAAGAACAGTATTTTGTTGCTTCTGCTAAGCTTATCCATTTTTCCTTTTCTTTTGTGGGGGTAAGAGTATCAAGGTATATACTTAATGATCGTAAAACTGCCTGCCCTATAAAATTCACTAGAGGTTTGTAATTCCCCTGATCTGCCATCGCTAGAACTCTATAATACTTCTGCCTATCATTTTTTTGAATAATTACTAATGGGAATCCGTATTGCATGAGAAAAATATTCATAGCTAATCTCCCAATTCTACTATTTCCATCTTCAAATAGGTGGATATGAACTAATTTGTGATGGAATACTGCGGAAAACTCTACAATATCCATCTTTTTGTAGTTTTTTTTTGCCCAATTTATGAGTTCTTTCATTTTTATTGGCACTTCTAATGTTGACGGTGGTGCGTGGTGATCAGTTCCGGTAATAAAGACATCACGATTTCTATATTTCCCTGAAATTTCTTTATCAATTTCTTGAATAATTAATGAATGCAGAGTTTTTATTAGATGTTCTGATATTGTGTTTTTACTTTTATGCTCAATTAGTTCATAAAGAAAATCCAATGCCTCTTTGTGATTTTTTGCTTCTAAATGATCTTTGAGCGACTTACCTTTTACAGTAATCCCCTGTTGTATAACCCAATAGGTCTCTTTGAGTGTCAAAGTATTCCCCTCAATTGCATTTGAATTATAGGTCATTTCAATTTCAAAACGTTCACGGAGCTTTTGAAGGAGGGTTTGTGAAATTGGTCTCAATTTATTGAGGCGTCTTAGTTTTTCCTCTAGTAATTTGTGAATATTTTGTTTAAGCAACATACAGGGCTGGGTTGGATAGGTCTATTTTCAGCATATCCAACCTTGTGTCGAAAAACAAGCTAAAAACTGTGAAGCCCCTCATTTGAAGGACGGTAGAACTTTTTAGAGGGGAATGTGGAAGTTTGTTGACGAGATTGCTAAAGAATTGCTTTAGTCTAGTCTTTTGTTTATTGCTTTTTTAATAAATCACTACTTAATCGATTCACTCTAAATTTTAAGGCAAATGGCACTATTAGTGTTGTGGTGAAGGCAACTAATACAAGGATCGTAAGGTGGCTTTGGTCTAATATCCCTAATTCAAAACCTACTGATGCCAATATTAATTCCACAGTTCCTCTGCCATTCATCCCATAACCAACAGTTAGTGAATCTTTCAATTTCATTCCTCCAAGATATGCTCCTATTCCTGCGCCAAGAACTTTCCCAGCGAAAGCAGCAACAAATATTGCTAGAAGCATTAAAGGTGTTTCGCCTAATGCGGAAAAATCGACTTTAAATGTTATGTAAATTATAAAAAGTGGCCCAAGAAAACCATTGGTTATAACGTTGAATCTTTCTTTTAATTTATTAAAGAGAATTTTTCCTGTTATTTCTTCCCTTACCATTAGTCCTGCTAAATATGCTCCAATAATAAAATGGATTCTCATCATTTCTGCAAAAAAGGCAAAGAATAGACCTACAATTATTGCAAATGTAAAACCTCTAACGGTTTTTTGTTTCATAAACTTTGTAATGTAGGGATAGAATTTATAGCCTATTAATATTGAAAGGACGAAAAATAGACTTGCTTCAGTAAGAGTTACAACTGAATCAAACAATGTGAATTCCCCCGTAATAACAGCCTTAATCGCTACCGCCAGAACCACGAATGAAATCAAATTATCTATCATGGCAGAGCCCATGATTTTGTAACCAAATTTTGTTTTTAAAAGTTTTAAATCACTTAATATTCTTGATTTGGTGACTAGTGATGTTCCTGATATTGCTGCACCAATAAAGAGCCCTTGCAATAAACTTCCACCCAGAGAAACAACTGCCAATGTGCCAAGTGCAAATGGAATTATTGTCCCCCATAATCCAATTAGTATAATTTTTTTTCTTGTGCGGAATAGTTTTTTAGGATCAGTCTGGAGTCCTGCATAAAACATTAGGAAAAACATCCCTAATTTTGCTACAAATTCCAACCCCTCTGAAGGGCCAATAATATTTAGAACTGCAGGTCCTATAATAAGTCCTGCTAAAAGTTCTCCCAACACCGCAGGCAATTTGATTCTTTCAAATAGCCCTCCTACTAACCAAACCACTACAAGTAAAAATAAAATGCTTACAATAGGAAGATTTAGTACTCGATATGCATTCTCTGTGAATGATGCAATAAATTCTGGCATGATTTTGGTCAAAATATAATCTCCAAATTATACCATTAACAAGCTCTTTTTGGAAGATTAACTTAACTAAACTTTGAACTTTTTGGAGGCTTTTGGGGCCTTTGATCTACATCCCAATCTTCCAAACTCCCTTTTCCCTGAATGCTGGAATAGTTTGTCTGCGTGCGGAGTTTAAAAGTGTATTAAACGATCTTTTTTGTGTTTTTGAATAGCCCTTTAAGCTCACTATTTTTTCACTTTTCAAATATGTAATACGTTTATGAAAAGATTCAAGCAATGCTAGTGTTAAAATTTTTGCCATGTTACTTGTTTTTTTATTGTTTTCGTATTCCTTAAAACTCTCATAGTATTTCTGTTTACCTTTATTTCTTACAATTAAAGGAGGAAACCCCAGCCGGATTAATTGGTAATTAATCAAAACACGCCCTATTCTTCCATTTCCATCAATAAATGGGTGAATATGCTCAAATTCAAGATGAAATCTCGCTATTTTATCAATAAAATACCCTTCGATGTCACTTGCGTATTCTAAGGTCGCATTATCCATCATCCTTTCTACTTGTTCTGGAGCAGGAGCAATATAAGTTCCAACACGTACATATTCACCATCTTTTCTATATCTTCCCGCAATTTCGTTATTAATATTTGTAATTAACATTTTGTGTAGAAGCAAAATCATTTCAGAATCAATTTCTTTTTCTTTTGCTTTTTCTTGGATATACTCGCTTACCGTTGCAAGATTTTTAGCCTCAAATACTTCTCTTAACGATACGTCCCTAGAAATCTCAAGTTCCATAAGAATTTTTTCAGTTTCTTTTATAGTAAGAGTGGAATTTTCAATTGCGTTAGAGTTGTAAACGGTTTCAGGAAGTTCAGCCTCATAAATAATATTCAGCAAAGATTCTTTCCCTTGCTTCAATTTTTCATACTCTTTTTTGAGAGAGCCTATCCTTTTTTTGTAGTCTTTGGTTGTATTCATGCATCAACTCTATCATATTAACGGGTTTTCTGCAAGAATGCGTTAATACCTGCTTGAACTCGAGTGGATTAACGTATTCTGGAATACTTTGGAGCGGGTAACGAGAATCGGCGCTCTGCGTACTAGCTAGTCCGATTCGCTTCGCTCATCGCGCTATCTAGCAAACTCTACGAGGCGATGCAGTCGTCCCCCATCTCAAGTAAAAAAACCGTCCGACCCTTTGGGCCAGCCGCTTTTTTCAATGGAGCGGGTAACGAGAATCGAACTCGTGTCTCTGCCTTGGCAAGGCAATGTAATAGCCATTATACGATACCCGCTAAAAATTGCTCCAGCCGGAATGACTGGAGCATGTAATTTACTAAACTTCTCGAACTGAGCTAGTTCCTTCTACTGGTTTTCCTTTTTCCCCTTGTGGTTTGTCTAGTCCTTTGTCATCGTCTTTTTTTGAGGCCCCTCCTGCGTCGGTGCTGCCTGTGACTGGGCTGTCGACCGCATCCTTCATTGAAAGGTTGTATCTTCCTTGTGAGTCTACTTCCATCAATTTTACTTTTACCTTGTCCCCTTCTTTTACTACGTCTTCTACTTTGTTTACTCTGTCTTTTGAAAGTTTTGAAATGTGAACTAGCCCATCTTTTCCTGGTAAGAATTCTACGAATGCTCCGAATTCCATGATCTTTACAACTTTTCCCTCGAAAATTGCTCCTGCTTCTGGTTCGTAAGTGATCTTGGCAATCCAATCTTCAGCTTTCTTTCCTTTTTCTTGGTCAGGAGCAGTAACTGTGATCAATCCATCATCAGCGATGTCGATTTCCACTTCACATTCTTTTGTGATTTCTTGAATAGTTTCTCCACCTTTTCCGATTACCATACCGATCTTTTCTGGATCGATTTGGATAACTTGGATCATTGGAGCATGTTTTGAAAGTTCTTTTCTTGGCTCTGGGATAACCTTTAGCATTTCATCCATGATGAAACCTCTACCTTGTTTTGCTTGGTCTAGAGCTTGTTTCATTAGTTCTGTCGAAAGTCCTTTTATCTTGATATCCATTTGTAATGCTGTGATTCCCTCTGATGTACCTGTGACTTTGAAGTCCATATCACCAGCGAAATCCTCCATTCCTTGGATGTCTGAAAGTACTTTGTAGATTCCTTTTTCACCATCAGAAACGAGCCCCATTGCGATTCCTGCAACCGGTCTTTTGATTGGGACACCTGCAGCCATTAGCGACAGGCAAGATCCGCATGTACCAGCCATTGAGCTTGATCCGTTACATTTGATGATTTGTGAATTTACCCAGATTGTGTACCCAAAATCTTTTTCATCTGGAAGAACTGGAATAATCGCTCTTTCTCCTAAATCTCCGTGTCCAATATCACGTCTGCTCGCTCCTCGTAGCATCTTGATATCTCCTACTGCGTAAGGCGGGAAGTTGTAGTGGTGGAAATATCTTTTGGTAAGGTCAGATTCCATAGTGTCTACGATTTGAGCGTCTCCAGGACCTCCTAAAGTTGTTACTGAAAGTGATGCTGTTTCTCCTCTTTGGAAAATAACTGAACCGTGAGCTCTTGGTAGAACGTCTAGGAATACAGATATTTTACGAACTTCGTCCAGCTTTCTTCCATCTATTCTAATTTCCTTTTCGAGAATGTTTTTTCTCATTTGTTTTTCGAATAGTTTGTTTATGACTTCAGCTAGAGTTCTTTTTGAAACTTCTTCAGCTTCGATTTGTTCTGCAAATGCCTCGAATACTTTTTCCTCAATTGCGTGTAGTTTACTTTTCACTTCCATCTTTGTTGGTCCAACTATTCCATCCAATTCTTCAGTTGTAACCATTCCTGAAACTTTTTCTACTAATGCTTCATCAGGTGTCACAACCTCAGCTTCGATCTTTTTAATATCAAATTGAGCTGCATAGTCGAGCTGGAATTGGCATATTTCTTTGATGTGTTTGTGAGCTAACTCTAGAGCTTCTAGAAGAACTTCTTCTGTAACCTCTTTCGCTTCAGCTTCTACCATAGTGATAGCATCGATTGTTCCTGCTACTATTAGGTTTAAAATTCCTTCATCGGTTTCTTCGTGAGTTGGGTTAACGATTAGCTTTCCATCTTTGTATCCCATTCTGACAGCTCCGATTGGTCCTTCGAATGGTGCTCCTGATAGTAGAAGTGCCATTGATGCAGCATTCATTGCTGTAGTTCCAGGATCAACTTCCAGGTCTGCTGAAAGAGTAGTACAGATGATTTGTACTTCGTTTGTTGTTCCTTTTGGGAATAATGGACGAATAGGCCGATCGATCAATCGTGATATAAGAACTGCATTTTCAGAAGGTCGACCTTCACGTTTAACAAAACGACTGCCTTTGATTTTTCCGGCAGCATACATTGGTTCTTCGTAATCAACGAACATTGGGAAGTATTCTGCTCCTTCTTTTCCCTTTTCGCTCATTGAAGTATTCGCCATAACAACAGTGTCCCCTAAGGAAACAGTTGCATACCCCGTAGCGTATGTTGAAATCGGGGAATTTGTGATTTTGAACTCTCGACCAGCGAGGTCCATTGTCATTGTTTTTGGTTCCATAATAAAAATGGGTTAAATTTTGCCCAGTAATGGAACCAAAGGACTGAAGTAACAAGATTCAATCTACCTTTGATATGCTGAATCCTGTAACTTAGTTCCTCCTAGCCCCAACTGGATGAATAGTATGTTAAAGATCTTCTATTTTCTAAGCTTTAGAGATTTTATTAGTGTCTCATAGTCCTCCTTCTTGTGTAGTCGAAGATAATTCAAATGTTTTCTTCTTTTACCAACAAGAGTTAGTAGCCCTTTACGACTATGATCATCTTTTGGATGATCCTCCAGGTGCTTTGAAAGTTCATTGATTCTTTCTGTTAGCACAGCTACTTGTACTTGGGATGAACCGGTATCCTTTTGGTGGGTACCAAATTTCCCCATTACTTTTTTCTTTTTATCGTGTTTCATTTATAACGGCTTTTAAAAAACTCAGCGGGCATTAGACTACACAAAATGATCATTTTTGACAAGTCAAAAACTTGTAGTGAACGTAGTTTAGAGCCATTTCCTATATCTGAAATATCCAATCATAACCACTGCCACACCAATAATTATACCTGAAATAATAAAATGGGACTGTGTATTTTCTGCATAAGGAAGCGTACTTATGTTCATCCCATAAAATCCGGTAATGAAAGTCAAAGGTAGCATTACGACGGAAAATAAGGTCAGGACTTTAATTACATTATTTGTGTTGTGGGAGATAATGGACTCATTTGTTTCCTGAAGTGAAACTGCTAATTCCTGAAGATTTTCCAGGTTGTTCCAAATTTTCTCGATCTTATCCACTATATCGTCAAAATATACATCTAGTTTTTCTGGGAGGAATTTCTTGTTCTTGTGCTCTAGCTGAGCAACAATCGCTCTTTGCGGCATAATTATGCGTCTGAAGTTGATTATGTCCTTCTTAAATAATAAAATCTCTTTCAATCTGTCTTTTGAATGATCCTCGTCAAAGACCTCTCTTTCCAATTCGTTCAGGTGCTTGCTAAGGTTATCCAAAAGCGGGAATCCAGCTTCAAAAAGGTCGTCAATTATCATATATAGGAAATATCCTGTTCCCTTTCCCATATACTCTTCTTTGATCTTCTTTTTCTTCTTACATTTCTCAAATACATCCGTAATTATTGGGTTGTTATGGTGAATAGTGATAACAAAATTTTGACCTATGAATATGTATAGTTCTGAAGATTTCAGCATTTTTTTCACTCCTTTTCGTACTGGAGCATGCAATATCATGAACAAATAGTCCTCATAGTCGTCGATTTTTGGTCTTTGGTGCACCTCTGACAAACAATCTTCCAAATCCAAGTGATGGAATTTGTAGGTTTTTTTCAGATAAGCCAGGGCTTTTTCATTTGGACCATTTATTGATACCCAAGTGAAATTTTTGTCCTTAAATTTGATTTTTTCTACACTTTTTTTAACCATATTTAAAATATACTTTGTGAAGCAGGTTTTAGTCAACAATTGACATTCCCAACGTCACTAGTAAAATTGCATGTATGGATTACAGAAAAGTCATCGTAGAGTCGTGGCATAGTACTCAGAAAAGTAAAAGTCTGATTGTCTGGTTTGGCTTCTTACCAGCGCTTTTTACTACTACAGTGGGTGTTTTCTATATGGCGTATCAGTTTTTTGCATTCAAAAAATCATACTTGTTTGAAGATGCAGATGACAGTTTTTTCCACGATGTTGTGCTTTTTATTTGGGATTTTGTAAAAGGTCATGTCTCATTGACGTTTCCTTTGATACTTTTTGCAGTATTTTTCGGAATTTTTTATTTTTTGGTGCCAACGCTCGCCAGGGCTTCGGCAATTCAGGCTATTGCTAGGCGTAAAAACGGTCAAGATGCAGGTGCGGGGACGGGTTTGAGGCATGGAATAATGTCGTTTTTGACCCTGTTTGAGTATCATTTACTCATAAAAACCTTCGCTTTCTTCTCAATTTTGTTCGAAATGTCCTTTGTTTTACGGAATTTGGGGCCTGTTGTCTTCAAAATGTTCCTTCCGGTCTTCATTTTGCTACTGATTATTAGCTTTATGCTGACTTTGTTGTTCACTTATACAGACTTCTTTATTGTAATTGATGACCTTGGTGTGTTCGAATCGATGAAAAAGAGTGCGAAATTGGTGATTATGAACTGGAAACACACAGTTTTGATAACTATTTTGATGCTTATTATAGGTATTAGGGTGATCATTCAGGCAGTTTTGGTGCTTATGGTACCATCTCTGATTGTGCTTATAACTGGATATATTACTACTATTGCCCTGCCTATTACGAGTGTAATTATTGGTGGTGTTTTTGGGATTATTTCGCTTCTGCTAGCGGCTTATTTGAATGGAATAGTGGATATTTTCTCATATACGGTGTGGACACACACATTCCTGGAATTAAGTTCAGAAAAAGAGGTCTCTGCAAGGGATATTCTGATAGATGATATAGGCGAAAAACCTCATGATTATCATGGCCATAAGAATCTGGACAATTAGTGCTTTCTGAACCTCATTATATTCAAAACTGTAGCTAAAAGTACCACTACAAATGCGATTGTGATGGTTTTTGGTGCTGTGTATATTTCGTAGAATTGGGTACCCGGAAGTGTAAATTCTGTGTTAATAACGGTCAAATATGCGATTACAAGCACGATTATGTGTAATAATTGATCAATTATGAAGGGTTTTGCCTTACCATCGTGGGTAAGAGCGTAGTTAATTTTTGCTTCATCTATCCAAAAATGCATGAAATTCACCCCTAAAACGACATAAACCAGCTGTGTGTAGCCATTTATTATGAATGGAGAGAGTACTGCAAACCCAATAACTGCATGTATAAGCACATGAGTGAGAGTTCCCCACTTGCTCTTAATCTTCCAATCCACCAGTTTTTTAGGCTGGAGAAGGAAATCGCTGATTAAATGAGCTATTATTAGATAAGAAATAATCATTATTCTCTGCTTAGCTTAAGTTTTCATTAGTTCGGTCAACAATGGCAGCACTAACCTGTTCTGCAAGGGTTGCGTTTGAATCAAGCAATTTCTTGAAATCGTCTTTAGAAAGGATAAAAACCTCACTATCAACCAGTGCTTTTGCTGATGCATTCCTTGGATTGTCTGAAACTAGAGCCATTTCTCCAAAAAACCCTCCATTTGTAATTTCAGCTATGTTTTTTGGTAAATCACCTTCTTCTTTTGGTTCGTGAAAAATCTGAACATTCCCTTTTTTGACTATATAAAGGGCATCCCCTTCGTCTTTCTCCTTAAAAATAACGTAATCTGTTGGATAGTACATGAGTACTATGTGCTGAATGATCTCATGGTGAAGGCTTTCGTCCAGATTGGAGAACAGTGGGATTTGCCTTAGTACAGGCAATAGTATCGAAGCGTCTGCATTGTTATCTGTCATAGTTGTGAGGTTAAGGTATATGTATTATACCACTGTTTTGTGCTTAATTCCTTTGACACACTTGCCGTTTTGTGT